>CANHCM010000016.1 GCA_947459155.1 Bacteroidota bacterium
AAGCAATTCATCAACACCCAAGATCTTTATTTCAAGGCCATTAACAGCCGCAAAGAACAACTGACGTTAAGAGCAGACGGCGAAAATGGGGACTTTGTAGAGTTCATCTGGAAAATCAATCCAAACAGCTACACCTGTAATTGGGAGGCGAAAATTCAATCACAAGGTAAACTTCTCTTCAAAACCCTGAGTTGGAATCAGTCCAGCGGAAGGAAAGAGAAAAATGAAACCAATGAGCGCGACAATGCAACTATCTGCTACCGCAACGCCGAAGGGGAAGTGGATAAGTTAAATCCGATTGGAAGCGATTCATCGGTGCTGGAAACATCGGCCGAATGGATAGCCTTTAAACAACAATTCTTTAGCTCAGTTATTATTCCCGAAAAACCATTTCAGCAAGGGGCTTTGATAGCCTCTAATGCCAAAGAAGGAGCAGGGCCCATTAAAACCTTCAGAACCGAAAGTCTATTGGCGCAGGAAAATGCCAATGCAAGCTTCACATTCTATTTTGGACCAAACCATTACAACACCCTAAAGGAAACCGGTCACGACCTTCAAACACTGATTCCTCTGGGTTGGGGCATTTTTGGATGGGTAAACAAGTTTTTAGTCATTCCGGTCTTTAACTGGCTCGATGGATACGCGTTAAATTACGGGATTGTTATTTTGCTCCTAACCGTAATTATTAAATTGATTCTTCTACCGTTTCAGTTTCGTTCATATATGAGTCAGGCGAAAATGAGGGTCCTCAAACCTGAAATGGACGAACTGAATAAAAAGTATGAAAATGAGGATCCGCTAAAGAAGCAACAAGCTGTGATGAATCTCTATCGCGAAGCCGGAGTAAACCCATTGGGTGGTTGCTTGCCTCTGTTGTTGCAGCTTCCTATCCTTCTTGCGATGTTCAATTTTTTCCCAAATGCAATCGAACTCAGGCAAAAGTCATTCTTATGGGCTGATGACCTATCAACCTATGATAGCATTGTAAACCTCCCCTTTTCAATTCCTGTCTATGGCGATCACGTGAGTTTATTTGCTTTGCTGATGACAATTTCGACCATCATATACACCATGATGAACAATCAGTTATCCGGTGCAAACAATCAAATGCCGCAGTTAAAATGGATGATGTATTTGATGCCTGTTATCTTCCTGTTTGTATTGAATAGTTATGCATCTGGATTGAACTATTACTATTTCCTGGCTAACATCATCACCTTTATCCAACAGTTTGTGTTTATGAAGATGGTCGATGAGCAAAAAATTCATGCTAAAATTCAAGCCAACAAACTGAAGCCGGTTTCACAAAAAACCAACGCTTTCCAGCAAAAGCTTGAAGAAATGGCCAAAAAAAGAGGATTGAATCCACCAAAGAGATAAGGCCATCTGAGAATATTCCTAAAAAGCCTGAAGTCAAGACTTCAGGCTTTTTTATTTGAGCCGGATTTGACTTACAGTTTTTTCGCTATCAATGATTGATTCAAGAATTTCATTGACTAGCAATAATGCAATATTGAAGATAAATGTAAACGATAGAAAAGCCTTTACTCCTATAAAGTGCATTCAATCTGAAAAAGAAGTTCAAAGCGATCTAACGGGCTATAAAGCAATACAATATGAGCCAATCTTTCAGCGAGGTCTAAAGCGCGTTCAAAGATCACCTAATCGATGCTCGTCAAAAGCACGAATTCATTTTCAAAGGGAAGACTCTTCCTTATGTCTGGCTGGCATTACAATCTCGCCATTTGATCCACAGATTCATGGGTTCCGAAAATAACCAGAATGTCGTTGCTTCGAATTTCCAATTCACCATCAGGATTGGCCAAAATATCGGCTCCACGTTTCACCGCCAAAACAGAAACATTATACTGTGATCTTAGTCGGAGTTCGGCAAGCTTCTTATTTACCAACATGGAATCCTTACGGACGCGAATGGTGATGATTTCTGTATCCGATATTTCTAAGCGATAATCCTGAATACCTTGCTGTTCATATCGAATAGTCCTTTCCATATCGTAATTCAACTGTCGAAGTCTTACAATAAAATCTTCAATTTCGTTTCGGGAAACCATATAACGGCTCAGCACACGAGTAACCACTTCAACTGAAATCTCAAAATGCTCGCTGATAATTTCGTTGGCTCCGGCATCAAAAAGCTTAGTGAAATCGTGCGTACTCTTTGTTGTAGCGATGATGTGACAGGTTGGCGATAGCTTACGAATTGCAAGACTTATCGCTTTAACCTCAGTTGGGTTGCTTACCGTCACAACTACGATGCGGGCCTGCGCCACACCTATATGCTTTAAGATTTGCTTATTTGTGGCGTTACCATACATCACCTGTGCTCCCCGGCGTTGCTGTACACCCAAAATTCTTTCAGGGTCAGAATCGACAGCTATAAATGGGATATGGGCCATTTTAATAACCTTAGTTATATTACGTCCAACATCACCATAGCCTACGATTATTAAATGATCCTTGATCTCTGTTTTCTCAGTTACTTTAGAGATTGATGTCTTAATTAAACGAGAAAACCGTGATTGAACTGTTTTGCTCATCAACAAACGATTGAGTCCAAAAGAAAGTCTGTCGGAATGCTGAATCATATTGGGCGTTACGGCCATCGACAAAACCGAAACCGATAGAAATAGCTGATAACTGCTTTCACTAATTAGGTTAAAAGGCATAGCTGCGTTGGCAAGGATGAAAGAAAACTCACCTACCTGACTGATAAATAAGCCCGCAATTACCGCAACCCGGATGTTTCCGGCACTGTAGGCAACGGCCCCGGAAGCCAATACCATTTTTAGCAGCATAATTCCTAAAGTAGAGAGCAGAATTAAGATGGGGTTGTGAAAAATATAACCTACATCGACAAGCAGTCCGATTGAAATGAAAAAAAAGCTGGTAAACACTTCCCTGAATGGCACAATTGTGCTAAAGGCTTCATGGCTATAGTCAGATTCCGAAATAACAAGTCCTGCGAGAAACGCACCCAAAGAAAGTGAAAGGCCCATTTCGGCGGTAAGCCATGCTACAGCCAAACAAACCACCAAAACTGTCATCAAAAAAAGCTCTCCTGACTTACTTTTCGCCACGGCAAAAAGCAGCTTAGGCATCAGCACCCGAGCCATCAATACAATAATTACTACGGTAATTATCGCCTTGAAGATAAGCATGAAAAAACCTGCATCAATTCCGCCGCTATCGGCCGACAAATAGGGAACCAAGAGCATAATTGGAATCACCGCCATATCCTGAAAAATCAGGATCGCCATGGATGCTCTTCCCTGCGCAGAATTTAATCTACCCTGCTCCTGCAGTATCTTCAACACAATTGCCGTGGAACTGAATGAAAAAAGCAATCCTAACATCAACGATTCACGACCGGGCAATCCTAAGAAATAACTAATGATCGCTGAAATTACTGTTGTTCCGGCCAATTGAAGACCGCCACCCAGGAGAACCAGTTTTCTCGCCTTTATTAGATCTTTAAGTGAGAATTCAATCCCAATACTGAAAAGAAGGAAAATGATTCCAATTTCAGCAAACACACTCAAGTCGTTAGAACTTTTTACCAAATGCAATGCATCAGGTCCGGCGAGAACCCCTGTGATTAAAAAGCCGAGCACAGAAGGAACTTTTAGCTTACTACAAATAAGAAGTACCGCTATGGCCAAGCCAAAAATGATACTGATGTCATAAATTACTTCCGGAACTGCCGCAGATACAATCATAAAACACGAATTACAACCGCTGTCAAGATAATAGCTTTGATTTGAATTGGAGAATCCTATTTTTGTTGAAATCAAATTCTGATGAAGAAAATCGTTTATTCGCCCAAAGCGCCAGAACCTATTGGGCCTTACAGTCAGGGAGTTGCATTCGGCAATTTGCTGTTTCTCAGTGGACAAATTGCTATTCGACAAGAAACGGGAGACCTGATCATGAGCAGTATAGCTGACGAAACCCGTCAGGTAATGGAAAACATTAAGTTTTTGCTGGAAGCAGCAGGATCCGATTTCAGTAAAATTGTTAAAACCAGTATTTTCCTGAGTAGCATGTCCCATTTTCAAGAAGTCAATCAGGTATATGCATCCTATTTTGAAGGCGATTATCCAGCGAGAGAAACAGTAGCAGTTAACGGTTTACCGAAAGGAGTAAATGTGGAAATTAGTGTAATTGTAGCCCTCAACTGATGCTTGCAGTTCATAAAAGTACGCTCTTACAATCGGCCTTTTTTGGGGTAACAGGAGTGATTGTTCTTGCCCTGGGTGCGCATGCGCTTGAAGCAAGGCTGGATGCTCAAAGTCTTAACTCTGTCGAGACAGCTGGCCTAATTCAATTAATTCATGCGGTGGTCTTGTTGGGATTAGCTCAATTGTCGCAATTAGGCAAGTATTTTCGTTGGGCCTCTTTAAGTATTTTTTGGGGCACATTGTTGTTTTCCGGATCCATATATCTGCTGGTATTTTTTAAGCCAATTGTGCCGATAATTCGCCATTTATGGCCAATTACTCCATTGGGAGGTATGATATTGATTGCGGGCTGGTTGCTATTGTTAAAAGGGGGCTTATCTATTCAGCACAATGGAAAGCCCTAGCCAATTATGGAAACAAATTGAGGCTAAAAGCCGTGTTATCTCTCACTGGCAGTCAATCAACACACTTTTAATGTGGGATCAGGAAACCTATCTGCCTTTAAAAGGTAATGCCGACAGGTCTGATCAATTGGCCTTGGTTTCAGGGCATTTACATCATCTGATTACCGATGGATTTTTAGAGGAAAGTCTGGTTAATCTTGAGAAAGACGAAGAGTCATCAACAATTGTAAAAAAGCAAGCTGAGATTTGGCTAAGAGACATTCGCCGAAGAAAAAAACTTAGTCAATCATTTGTTGAAAAACTGAGTAAAAAAACCTCCTTAACCTTGGCTTCATGGGAGGAATCGAGGGCAGAAAATTCGGGGAAAGCGTTTAATGCTCAATTTTCAGAACTCATTGAACTCAAAAAAGAAGAAGCAGAACTCATTGGTTATCATTTTCACCCGTATGATGCTCTTTTGCAGGAATATGAGACTGATTTTTATACAAGTGATTTACGCCAGTTATTTCAAAATCTAAGCTCCAAATTAACAGCGCTGGATCAGAAAATTAGGCCACAATACCCTACGAATTCTAAAGCTGCTTCTTTTGAATGGTCGAATAAAAAACAATGGGATTTTAGTCTGGATCTCATAAAAAGGATAGGCTTTGATTTTAAGCGAGGCCGACAGGATATTTCAACCCATCCATTTACCATTAGAATCGGAGCGCACGATGTGCGAATGACCACGCGGATTCAGGACAATCACATCGGAGAGATGATTTGGTCGTGTTTGCATGAAGCTGGGCATGGAATCTACGAACAAGGGCTTAATGCCAATGCTTATGGGTTGCCCTTGGGAGAGGCTGCTTCACTTTCAGTGCATGAATCCCAAAGCAGGCTTTGGGAGAATTGCATTGGAAGAGGTTCTGCCTTCATACATTTTTTGAAAAAACTGTTAGATGGGGCTGATTCAAAACGTTGGAATCCTCTTTCAACACTCGATTTGTTCACCGAAGCAAACCGGTTGAACGACTCACTTGTACGCACCCAATCTGATGAACTACGCTATCACCAACACATTGCAATTCGTTTTGAATTGGAATGTCAGCTCATGAAAGGCGAACTTAGCGTGAGCGATTTGGAGGAAGCTTGGAACGAGAGTTATTTTCGGGATTTCGGAAGGTATCCACAGATGCTCACCGAAGGCTATCTACAAGACGTTCACTGGGCACATGGAAGCATTGGCTATTTTCCAACCTATTCCTTAGGGAGCATTATGGCCTCTCAGCTTTACGCGCAAATGAAGCAAGAGAACCCCAATTTTACTCACCTCATTGAGGAAGGTAATTTTCAGTTTATTCACGCCTGGCTTGGCAAACACGTTTTTAGCAGTGGACGTTTGCGCTCATTGCGTGAATTGTGCCACGATATTTGTGGTGAGCCACTCAATTCAGATTACCTAATTGCTGATTTGAACGAAAAATACTCACTCATCTTAGACCTTCACGCATGAAAATCCACTCAATATTCCTCTTTGCCTTAGCAGTAATTGGCTTGAACGCCTGCAAACCCAAAGAAAAGTTAACCGAAGAAAGTGCGGCTCAAGGCACAGTTCAAACAACTACGAACTCGGTTTCGAGTCCACCTTCTCAAAAAAAAGAAATGAATCCCAAAACAGCGACCAGCCAGGAGCCTTCAGATACACTGAAACGTCATTGGGTTTCATTTTACAGTATAGGTGGCGGCATAGAATCGCAGTTGGCAGATCAGTTTAATAGTCTTCTACAGAAAATGGAAGCTGAAAATCGGGTAAAAGTGGAGCGTGTTCCATGGGGGCGCGAGGGAGAGGTCGATTTTTGTATTGAGTTGGTTTCGAAAAATGCAGAGCTAAAGCGTGAGACGCTGAGAGAAATTCAGGAAAAACTGAGGGAGGCCAAGCGGGTTCATCAAAAAGTAAACGGGGAATGTCGACGAAGAGGACGTTAATCCACAGATAATCTGATTACTATAAGGTGAATATTTCCCGAGGTAGTTTCAACACTATTTCGGTTGGGAATGTTAATTTTGTATTTCCAAAATCAATCTCCCAAAATCCTTTTTATGCAGTTTACAGGTAAGAAAGGCATCCACGATACCCTGATTCAGATGGGTTTGGGGAATGTCGGAATCGCACACTGGAACCTAAGCCCGGCAGAGTTAGTCGAAGAGACTTTGCTTGATGGCACAGGCACACTGACCAAAACCGGGGCACTTGCCATTGACACCGGTGAATTTACCGGGCGTTCGCCCAAAGACAAATACGTAGTTTACGACGAAACCACTAAGGACAGCGTTTGGTGGGGCGATGTAAACAACCGTTTCGAGTCGGATGCTTTCGATCGCTTGTATCAGCGTGTTTGCGCTTATTTGGGTGGCAGTGAAGTGTATGTACGCGACAGTTATGCCTGTGCTGATCCAGCATTTCGACTAAACATCAGAGTTGTAACCGAATACCCTTGGTCGAATCTGTTCGCACATAACTTATTCCTTCGTCCGACAGAAGCCGAATTGAACGAGTTTAAACCAGACTGGCACATCATCAATGCGCCGGGATTTTTGGCTGATCCTGAGGTAGACGGAACCCGTCAGCATAATTTTTCCATCATCAACTTTAGCAAGAAGGTCATTCTAATTGGGGGCTCCGGATATACCGGGGAAATCAAAAAAGGAATTTTCTCTGTGCTGAATTATATTCTCCCGCATGAGCGAGGAGTTTTATCGATGCACTGTTCGGCCAATGTTGGAGCGAATGGCGATACTGCCGTCTTCTTTGGGCTAAGTGGCACCGGAAAAACAACCTTATCGGCCGATCCTGAGCGTAAGTTGATTGGAGACGATGAACATGGTTGGTCAGAAAACTCTGTATTCAATTTTGAAGGTGGCTGTTATGCGAAATGTGTGGACTTATCTCCCGAAAAAGAACCGCAGATCTACAATGCCATCCGATTTGGAGCCTTACTCGAAAACACCAATTATTTTGAAGGAACCAGAGAGGTAGATTACACCAACATCAAAAAGACTGAAAACACCAGGGTTGCCTATCCGATTTATCTGATCGACAATATCATGGAACCCTCTGTTGGTGGGGCACCCAAAAACATATTCTTTCTGACTGCGGATGCCTTTGGGGTTCTTCCTCCCATCTCAAAACTTACCCCGGCGCAGGCCATGTATCACTTCATTTCAGGGTATACTGCTAAAGTTGCCGGAACCGAGGTTGATGTGAAGGAGCCTACTGTAACCTTTTCGGCTTGCTTCGGGAAAGCCTTTCTTCCCCTCCACCCTACCCGTTATGCCGAGTTATTGGGTAAGAAACTCAAAGAGAACCAGGTAAACGTTTGGCTGGTGAATACCGGCTGGTGTGGCGGTCCTTATGGCATTGGAAGCCGAATCAAACTGAAGTACACACGGGCAATGATTTCTGCGGCTTTACGCGGAGACCTTGATAACGTTGACACCCTTACCACGCCATTCTTCGGGCTACACACCCCGGTGAGCTGTCCGGATGTTCCTTCTGAGCTGCTTTTCCCTCGAAATGCATGGGCCGATAAGGATCACTTCGACCAAAAAGCTGCCGAACTTGCTGAGAAGTTCGTTAAAAACTTTGAGCAATACGCCAATTTCGCCAGCGATGAGATTAAGGCGGCCTCTCCACGTGTGGTGAGTACTGCTCAGGCCTAATTGTTAATCATGAAAAATCCCGGGAGGAGCTGGCTCTTCCCGGGATTTTTTTTATGCACAGGGCCTACAAAAAAGTCAGAAATGCATCAGATGCGAGACACAGGCAACAAAGCAAATCGTGTATTCGGGGCAAACGAAATGATTCATGCTCTATATGTCCATGTGCATAGACATTTCAATGCAACATTTGATAGCCAATAACTTTACTTGGCAAAATGGGCTTAACCCTTTTGAAGTAAATCCAAGAAGTGTTTTAAAGGAGGCTCCATTTAGGCCAATTGTGCGCCTGTAGGTACGGAATTCTGGTGTTTAACACTCGCTTGAATGAAGGCACTAAACAATGGATGCGGATTATCGACTGTACTTTTGTACTCCGGATGGAACTGAACTCCGATAAACCATGGATGGCCAGGAATTTCAACTATTTCCACAAGCCTATTCTCGGGATTCACTCCGGATGCAATCATTCCAGCTTTCTCAAAATCTTCGAGGTACGCGTTATTGAATTCATAACGGTGTCTGTGTCGCTCAGAAATGGAGGGACGCCCGTAAACTCTAAGCGCCAAAGACTCTGGCTTTAACTCGCATGGGTAAGCACCAAGTCGCATGGTTCCTCCCTTGTGGGTTACATTTTTCTGCCCTTCCTGCAAGTGAATTACCGGGTAAGGCGTATCGGAGAACATTTCAGTGGAATGGGCATTGTTAAAACCCAAAACATTGCGCGCAAATTCAATCACGGCGCACTGCATACCCAGGCAAATACCTAAAAATGGAATTTTATTGAGGCGCGCAAAGCGGATGGCTTCAATCTTCCCCTCAATGCCACGTTCTCCAAAGCCGGGGGCCACAAGCACTCCATGCAATCCTTCGAAAATTCCGGAGATATTATCGCTGGTGATGTCTTCAGAATGAATCCAGCGGATTTCCACCTTGCATTCATTGGCGGCACCTGCATGAATAAACGATTCAGCAATAGACTTATAGGCATCCTTTAACTCGATATACTTCCCAACAATGCCAATAGTAACGGTCGATTTAGGGTGGCGGAGTCTATGCAAAAACTGCTTCCAGCTATTGAGATCTGGCGTGTTGTGGTGAGGCATTCCCAATTTCTTGAGTACAACAACATCAAGACCTTCCTCTTCCATCAACAGCGGCACATCATAAATCGAACGGGCATCCATCGACTCGATTACTGCTTCTTCGCTCACATTGCAGAAAAGTCCAACTTTACGCTTAAGATCTTTTCCTAATGAATGTTCGGTGCGGCATACCAGAACATCAGGCTGCACGCCCTGTTCGAGGAACATTTTAACGGAATGCTGAGTAGGCTTGGTTTTGAGCTCTCCTGCAGCATTTAGAAAGGGAATTAGTGTGAGATGGATTACAAGGCAATCCTGCGAACCCAATTCAAGTTTAAGTTGTCGAATGGCCTCTATATATGGTAACGATTCGATATCGCCTACGGTGCCTCCGATTTCGGTAATGATGAACTCGTATCTTCCGGATTCACCGAGAAGCTTCATTCTCCGCTTGATTTCATCGGTAATGTGAGGAATGATTTGAACCGTTTTCCCCAGATAATCACCACGGCGCTCCTTTTCGATGACCTGCTTGTAAATTCGCCCGGTAGTTACATTGTTGGCCTGAGAAGTGGGAATATTCAGGAAACGCTCGTAATGTCCGAGGTCAAGGTCGGTTTCAGCGCCGTCCTCGGTAACGTAACATTCACCGTGTTCATAAGGATTCAGCGTTCCGGGATCGACGTTGATGTATGGATCGAATTTTTGAATTGTAACCGAGTAGCCACGGGCCTGAAGTAATTTGGCCAGGGATGCTGAAATAATTCCTTTTCCCAATGAAGAGGCTACGCCCCCGGTTACGAATATGTATTTTGCGGGGGAAGGCATGGTTTTTTAGAGTTTGCCAAAATTAAGCAATTTCAACGGGTAAAATGCCGAATCCAGCATGGGTACTCAATAAATCCAAAGAATTCCGTTTTTTATGTTTGTTCACAACCACGCTAGATTGCTCAGGCTTTGGCCTCTGCCTGTGGAAACTTTCTAAAAATGCTCTTCAATTTCATCTCGATAACGCCAAAAATGGCTTCGCGAAAAATTTTACCCGACATTTTAGATTCCCCTTCAGTACGGTCGTGAAATATGATTGGCACTTCGATAATTTTAAATCCACATTTCCAGGCTGTAAACTTCATTTCGATTTGAAAAGCATAGCCCATGAATTTGATTTTATCGAGCTCAATGGTTTGCAAAACCTTGCGGGAGTAGCATTTAAAACCAGCTGTTGTATCACGAATACTCATTCCGGTAATTCGTCGAACGTAAGCTGAGGCGTAATATGACATCAACACGCGTTTCATTGGCCAATTCACCACATTAACCCCAGTAATATACCGCGATCCAATAGTCATGTCGGCCTTTCCTTCAAAACAAGGCTCGTAAAGCCGAATCAAATCATCGGGATTGTGGGAAAAATCGCAGTCCATTTCAAATATGAACGCGTAATTCCGTTCTAACGCCCAGCGAAAGCCATGAATGTAAGCAGTTCCCAGTCCCAATTTTCCTCGACGTTCTTCTAAGAAAAGCTGTGTGGGAAATTCGGTCTGCAGTTTCTTCACGATGGCCCCGGTGCCATCCGGAGAGCCATCATCAATAATCAGCAAGTGAAAAGCCTTAGGTAGGCTAAACACTTTACGGATCATTTTCTCAATGTTCTCCTTCTCGTTGTAAGTAGGAATAATTACGACAGCGTCAGACAAGGTAGCGTTAAATTGTGCAGCAAAATTAGCAATTCGCTCAGCGTGGTCGATAGTTTTTTATGGCCTGAATAAAGAATCTTACTTTATCGGGGTTAGTATCCGGATACAGTCCGTGCCCTAAATTGGCAATGTGCGGCTTATCGCCAAATGCCGACAGCATGTCTTCAACGCCCTTTTGGATGATCTCTTCGGGAGCATAAAGCAAGCACGGATCGGCATTTCCTTGCAGCGTAAACTGATCGCCTAGGATTGACCGGCTCTCGCGAATATCCATCTGCCAATCGAGGCCAATCGTTCTGCAAGGCAATGAACGCATCTCGCGCAGCGCGAAACCGGCCCCTTTAGCAAATACAGTTACAGGCACTTCCGTGATGGCTTCACAAATGGTTCGGATATACTTCAGCGAAAATTCAGAATACTGTTCTGGTCCGAGCACACCAGCCCAGGAATCGAAAATCTGAACCATATCGGCTCCCGCCTCAATCTGGGCTTTCAGGTACGCAATTGTGGATTCGGTAATCATCTCCAACAACCGGTGCGAGAATTGGGGCTGGGCGTAGAGCATTCGTCGGGCAACGGAGAATGTCTTCGAGCCGGAACCCTCGGTCATGTAGGCAAAAATCGTCCACGGAGCACCGGCAAAACCAATGAGGGGCACTCTTCCGTTGAGCTCTTTTTTGGTGAGTCGGATGGCATCGGTCACAAACTTTAAGTCGCTGCCAGGATCGGCTATGCGTAAACGCGAAAGGGCGCTCTCGTCGCGGATGGTGTTTTCAAACCAGGGTCCTTTGCTTTCAATCATTTGGTAAGGACAGCCCATTGCTTGCGGAATGACCAGAATATCGGAGAAGATGATGGCCGCATCAACGCCCAGCAGATCTACCGGCTGAATGGTAACTTCGGCGGCAAATTCGGGCGTTTCTACCAATTCGATGAACCCGGAGAGCTTAGCCCGAACTGCACGGTATTCCGGCAAAATTCGTCCAGCCTGACGCATCAGCCACACCGGGCTTCTTTCGGTTTTTTCGCCTCGCGCAGCGCGCAAGACTATATCGTTTTGTAAATTCATGTTTTTAGATGTTGAATTGAGCCCCAAGCGGGCTTTTGAAGAAGAAACGATCGATCCATTCGCGCACGCAACCTTCGCCACCACGCGTATCGAGGAGCACATCGGAGATCTCCTTTACCGCCTCGGTGGCATCGGCCGGACAGGCTGTAAATCCACACACATTGAACAGGCTGAGATCGTTGATGTCATCACCAATGAACGCACACTGCTCAAAACCAATGTGGAGTTCAGCGCACCAACGGGCAAGCACGTCGCTTTTGGGTTCTTTCCCGCAATAAACAAAAGGTATATCCAGAAGTTCGGCCCTTCGGCGAATCAATTTTTCGTTGATACCATGACTGATAATTGCCGTTTGATATCCAGCCTTACGGAGGGCTTTCATGGCAATGCCATCGCGGGCGTTAAACCGCTTGAATTCGTCGCCACTTTCGGTGTAGTACATACCGGCTTCCGTTAAAACGCCATCTACATCGAACACGACCATTTTTATTCCATCCGCCGCGGCACCCTGTTCCTGAAGGTTGTGTTGAAGCAATCGTGTTGGCGTTTCTCCACAAATGGTGGCCAATTGAATAAGCTCGGTTGGAAAAATGGCTTTACCGTCGATCAGCTCCTGAAGACGTTCGGTACCGAAGCCTCCGGAGATGAACTTTTCGCGGAGAAAGCGCAGATTGCTGAGAAAGTAGGTTGCCATCAAACCAGCGTTCTACCCACCGCAGCTGCGATCGGATTTAAGGTTGACATTAACTGACGAAACTCTTGATGATTGAGTTGTTGAGAGGCGTCGGAGAGTGCAGTTTTAGGCGTTGGATGCACTTCAACCAGCAAGCCATCTACACCCATTGCCACGCAAGCCCTCGCCAAATCGGCAACACCGTAAGCGTAGCCCATGGCATGACTCGGATCAAGAATTACAGGAAGGTTGGTATGTTCTTTCAGATAGGCTACACCGCAAAGGTCGAGGGTAAAGCGGGTCTTGGTTTCAAAAGTACGAATGCCCCTTTCGCAGAGCATAACCTGCTCGTTGCCTCCCGAAAGAATAAACTCGGCGCACTGCACAAACTCTTGTAACGTGGAACCAAAACCGCGTTTGAGAAGAACCGGTTTGTTGGCTTTTCCACAGCGGCGAAGAATGCCATGATCGTACATCGACTTGGAGCCGATTTGAATTACATCGGCATATTCCAAAATGGCATCCACATGCGTTGCATCGCGCACTTCGGTGACTACGGTAAGCCCATATTTTTCGCGCACTTCGGCCAGCATTTTCAAGCCCTCAATGCCTAGTCCCTGAAAGGTATAAGGAGAAGTTCTGGGTTTAAAGGCGCCTGCACGAATATTCTTGATTCCCAGGTCGGTGAGCAATTCGGCGGTAACCTTTAATTGATCGGTTGACTCGGCAGAGCAAGGCCCGGCAATGACTACCGTGTTGTTCGACTGGCCGCCAATTGTGGTGTTGCCCCAACGCACCTCGCGAACCTGAGATCGGTACGACCTCGACGCCAGCTGAATGTCGGATTCCATGGGCCAATGCGCTGTGGTGTGGGCTTGCAGAGCATCGGGTAATGATTTTATTGCCGCAGGTAAAACGAAAACCGGTGTTTCGCCCGATCGAAACCATACCGCTTTGTGTTCAAGGGCAAGGTTCTCGAGTTGGTCGTTGTGAAGTTGAGAATTGAGATGAATGATCATGCAGATGTTTGAATAAACAGTGAACCTGAAATGTGTTGATTTTCATTCAGGGCAAAAACGTAACGCGGAGGATTTGTGAGCTTTGAGGCAGACTCGAAAAGAACGGTGAGCGGGGTTAATTCATCGGTAAAGATGGCACTTCCGGCAGTTTCCTCATACCGACTGATTTGTTCGAGCTGAGGCGCAAAGGTAGAATTGAGGTTTATTTGTTCGGCCTTTCCGCTTCGACTAATGTGCCAGCACTCGGGCTGGACGCCAAAGACACGCTGGAGTTCGGTAAAGCCATCCAAACGCGCATCCATAACATCTTTTACGGTCCACGAGGTTTTTAAATTGTGGTGGATGGCATCAACGGCTTCGCGGATGCTTGGCCGGCTGAACAGGAAGGAACCGGAAACCACCTGATAAATGCCCATCATGTGCAACACGGCGGCAACCTCTTCATTTACACCACCGTCGATAATCAGCGGTACTTCAGGATAGCGTTGGCGGTAGCGGATAATGTTGGCGAAATGCGCCGGACTGAATTTTCCGCCACTTTTGCCCGGCGTGGTGAGCATGAGTAGCAAGAAGGCGGCATCGCGTCGATAGACCGAAAACCGGCGAGGGTCGGTAGAAGCCATCATGGCCAGCCCAACCTTCCCTTTGAGCGATTCGGGAATAAAAAGAGGTTTTTTGAGATTTTCGAGTTGTAGAACAATTTGTGGAAGCGCTGATTCTTCCAGCATTGACCAGTAGTTTTCGGGCTTATCGGTAATCAGATGAAGATCGAAAGGCTTTGTGGTAAGCGTTCGAAGCTTTCGGGAAAACTCGAAAATAGAGGCATCGTCGATACTGTCGAGGTGATAGGCATCAACACCGGCTTCATCCAGCGCACTGACCACTTGGGGCAGGCGGGAATCCTCAACAGCAGCTACGGAAGCAGAAATTCTCATGAAAAGCCTAACAGGCAAGAGCGGGCAAAATTAGGCCATTTAGGCTGATTGAAAAAATTCAGCTAGGTTTGCAGCCCAAAATCATTGTACCTGTATGAACCGTGTTGCAAAAAGGCTGATGGTTCTGAGCGAATCCGAAACCCTCGCCATGGCCAGAAGAAGCCGTGAGTTAAAGGCGCAGGGAAAGGATGTGATCAGTTTAAGCATCGGTGAACCCGACTATGATACGCCCGATTTCATTAAAGAGGCGGCCATCAAAGCCATTCATGAGAATTTTACCCACTACACGCCTGTAGCCGGTTTTGCGGATTTGCGTCAAAGCATTTCCCGAAAATTTGCCCGCGACAACGGAATTCAATACAGCCCCGAGCAGATTGTTGTTTCGACCGGAGCTAAACAGTCCATTGCCAATGTAATTCTGAGCTTAGTGGATGTTGGCGATGAGGTTTTGTTGCCTGCACCTTACTGGGTGAGTTACATCGAGATGATTAAGCTGGCCGGCGGAGTGCCTAAAATTGTGTATGCCGGGCTCGATAAAGACTATAAGATTAGTCCTGAAATGTTGGCCGAACACATCAGCCCCAAAACCAGGATGATCATCTTCAGTTCGCCTTGCAACCCAACGGGTTCGGTTTATAGCCATGATGAACTGAGGGCTTTGGCTGATTTTCTGCAGCTGCACCCCGATATTTTGGTGGTTTCGGATGAAATTTACGAGCATATCCGATTTGCGGGGAAACATACCTCGATGGCTTCGTTTGCCGATATGTACGACCGAACGATTACCGTTAATGGACTTTCCAAAAGCTTCGCTATGACCGGCTGGAGGCTTGGTTATATTGGTGCTCCAAAGTGGATTGCAGATGCCTGCGATAAGTTTCAGGGGCAGATTACCTCGGGAACCTCGTCGATTTCGCAGCGTGCGGCCATTGCTGCATTAGAAGCTACACCCGAATCTGTAGATTACATGGTGCAAGGCTTTAAGAAGCGGCGCGATTTGATGTACAGCCTTTTAAAGGAAATCAAAGGTTTGGGTGTTAATCTTCCCGAAGGGGCCTTTTACTTTTTCCCGGACGTTACGGAGTTTCTGGGGAAATCGTTCAAGGCTGAGCGCATCGATACACCGCAGGCGCTGACCATGTATTTGCTCAATGAGCATTTGCTGGCCACGGTGAGCGGTGAGGCTTTCGGCTGCGGCAAATCGATTCGCTTGTCATATGCGGTATCGGAAGAAGAAATCCGCGAGTCGGTAAAACGATTGAAAACAGGATTGGAAGCGTTAATGGCATGACCTCCTCAGAAATCCATAGCTTGTTTGAGCGCTTCGCCGGAATGCGAATTCTGGTGGCCGGCGATGTTATGCTCGACAGTTATGTTTGGGGTAAGGTAGACAGAATTTCTCCCGAAGCACCAGTTCCGGTGGTACATGTGAAGAAGCTGGAAAAACGCCTTGGTGGAGCGGCAAATGTGGCGTTGAATCTCAAGGCTTTGGAGGCGGAGACTGTTTTATTGAGCCTGTACGGCGATGACCGTTCGGGAATTCAACTTCACGAACTGCTTCAAAATGAAGGCTTAAGGGTTGATGGCCTTGTGCAAAGCAAGAGGCCAACGACGGTAAAAACGCGCATTCTCGGTAATCAATCGCATTTATTAAGGGTTGATGAGGAAGACGATTCTCCAACGACTCCTGAAGAAGAAAAAATGCTGATGGCCCGGTTCGATGCCTTAGTGGCTCAGGAACGTTTCGATGCGTTGGTGTTTGAAGATTACGATAAAGGAATGCTCAGTGAAGCCAGCATTGCTCACATGGTTTCGGTTTGCAAGGCGAAGGGAATTCCGGTGGCTGTTGATCCCAAAAAACGAAACTTCAGGTTTTATCGTCAGGTAGATCTGTTTAAGCCGAACCTCAAGGAAATCCGCGAGGGGCTGAAGCTGGAAGTCGATCCAAGGAGCATCGACTCGTTACGTGAGGCTCACCGACAACTGCAGGCTTTGTTAGGACATTCGGTTTCCCTGATAACCCTTTCGGAAGCCGGAATTTTTGCAGCCAACACGAATAGTCATCTGCATTTTAATGCCCACCACAGAACCATCACTGATGTGAGTGGTGCGGGCGACACGGTAATTGCTGTGGCTACTTTATGCCTCGCGGCAGGATGTGATTTAGAAACCATCGCTGCGTGGTCGAATTTAGCCGGAGGCTTGGCCTGCGAATATGTAGGCGTGATGCCTGTGCAACGGGAAAGGTTGTTGCAGGAAGTGCTAAAACTTCATTCATAATACAAACAAAAGACGGGCGGGACTGTTTTTCAGCGCATGGAAGTGAAACCCTATCAGGATGCCAGTGGCAAGAAAGTGCAGATTGAACGGATGTTTGATTCCATTTCAGGCAAGTACGATTTTCTGAACCGCTCACTGTCGTTTGGCATCGACGTGTATTGGCGTAAACGCATGGTAAACGTGCTTCGCAAACACAAGCCCGTGCAGATCTTAGACATTGCAACAGGCACGGCTGATGTGGCCTTGGCCATGGAAAGCTTAAAACCACAATACATCACCGGACTTGACCTGTCGGAAAAGATGTTGGAAAAAGGCCGTGAAAAAGTGGCCAAGAGAAATTTACAACATCTCATTACGCTGGTTAAAGGAGATTCGGAGCAACTCCCCTACCCCGACAATAGCTATGATGCAGTAACAGTGGCCTTTGGTGTTCGGAATTTTGAAAATCTTTCGCTGGGTCTTTCAGAAATGTCGAGGGTTTTAAAGCCCGGCGGCAAGGTGGTTATTCTGGAGTTTTCGCGACCTCGGATTTTCCCAATCAAGCAGCTGTACGACTTTTATTTTCGCCACTTTCTGCCTTGGTGGGGAAAGCTGGTATCGAAAGATCAATCGGCGTACACCTATTTATACGACTCGGTGAATGCTTTTCCGGAGGGCGATGATTTTCTAAAAATCGCGTCTACCAGTGGTTTCAGAGAATTAAAAGCCGAACGTGTAACATTCGGAATTGTAAGCCTGTACACCGGTACAAAATAATTCGGAGTTTTGCCGCGTTGAAACCATCGATACCAATTACTGTGTTTTCTGGAAACGTGATGCGCCAATTTTTTTGGGGTCTGGTTGTGGTTTGGCTCATTTCGTCGCCTTTGCATGCTCAAAAACGGAAGATTCTAAACCTCCCCAACTATGATCGCCAGGTGGTACACTTTGGTTTTATCTTGGGAATTAACAGTTTTAATTTCACTCCGAAACCCATCGAAGACATTCGTAAACTCGACACCCTGTTAGCAATCAGGCCGGCTGCAGCAGCGGGTTTCTCGTTGGGAATTGTTTCGAATTTGCATCTTGGTGATAACTTCGACCTACGTTTTCTTCCAACGCTTTCGTTCGGAGAGCGCTCCTTGTACTATAACATTCGATTTGCTTCACAAGATACCATCATTGAAAAGCGGAAACTGGTTGAATCTACCCTTTTGGAGTTTCCCTTGCTACTCAAATACAAATCGGCGAGGCACGGGAATTTCAGGGCTTATGTAATTGGCGGATTTAAACCTACGATCGACCTGGCCTCACAAGATAAAGTGGACGATGCGGGTGAGAAAATCCTAAAACTTCGCCGAAACGATTACCACTATGAAATCGGCTTTGGGTTTGATTTCTACTCGCAGTACTTCAAGTTTAGTCCGGAAATCAAGTTAGCCTTTGGATTGCGTAATCTAATGATTCAGGAAAATACCATCTTCACTACGCCGATCCAGCGCCTCCAGTCGCGTTCGCTTTACATTTCGTTTACCTTTGAATAAGGCATGTTACGCGAACTTCAGCTTGTTGTAGACCCACAAACGGGCTATCATATCGAGTCGCTTCATCAGTATGTTCACCGCCATCTCGGGCTAAGCCCGCAGCAACAATTGGTAGTGCGAATGAAGCGGCGTAGCATAGATGCGCGCGGAAAATCGGTAAGAATCAATTTAGTGGTTGAAGCTTTTGTGGATGAAATACCACCTCAGCAGCGAGTTGTTGAGCTTCAATACAAACCCGTTCACGATGCCCCGGAAGTTGTAATTGCAGGGGCTGGTCCAGCCGGACTTTTCGCGGCGCTCCGGCTAATTGAACTGGGTTTGAAACCCATAGTGCTTGAGCGAGGAAAAGATGTGAGGTCGAGGCGTCGTGATTTGGCGGCCATCAACCGCGAGCACGTTGTAAACCCCGACTCTAACTACTGTTTTGGTGAAGGCGGAGCCGGCACCTATTCGGATGGTAAGCTCTACACCCGTTCGAACAAGCGAGGGAGCATTGAAGGCGTATTGAATACCTTTTTTGCCCATGGCGCTGTGGAGGAAATCCTCGTCGATACCCATCCACACATTGGCACCAATAAACTTCCCGGAATTATCGTCTCCATGCGGGAAACGATTTTGCGCTGCGGAGGCGAAATTCACTTCAATAGCCGGATTACCGGTATCGAAAAATCGTCGGATACCCTTCAGGCAGTAGTCGTAGCCGAACAAGTGAAGATACCGGCGAAAGCCTTGATATTAGCCACAGGGCACTCAGCCCGCGACATTTATCAGTTGCTGCACGCGGCAAAAATCCAGCTCGAGTTTAAGCCATTTGCTTTAGGCGTTCGGGCTGAGCATCCGCAGGCGTTGATTGATCAGATTCAGTATCACTGCGAGCGTCGCGGCGATTTTTTACCACCGGCATCCTATGCGCTGGTGGAGCAAATTCAGCAAAGAGGGGTTTACTCGTTTTGTATGTGTCCGGGAGGCATTGTTGCCCCCTGTGCCACCGCTCCCGGCGAGGTTGTTACGAACGGTTGGTCGCCATCTAAACGCAATAATCCATTTGCCAACTCGGGGATTGTTGTAGAGATTCGGGAGGAAGACGCGCAGCAATTCGCTAAGGAAGGCCCACTTTCCGGAATGTACTTCCAGCAATCTATTGAACAACAAGCTTGTAGGTTAGCGGGAGGTCATCAAACAGCACCTGCGCAACGGATGGTAGACTTTGTTCAGGGAAAAGTGTCGAGCACCTTACCGGAAAGCTCTTATCAGCCTGGAATTGTATCGGTAAGTTTGAAGGAAGTATTGCCTGCGGCGGTAAGCGAGCGGCTTCGGGGAGCGTTTAAGGCTTTTGGACAAAAAATGAAGGGATACTACAGCAATGAGGCAGTACTTCATGCTGTGGAGTCGCGCACTTCCACACCTGTGCGTATACCGAGAAATGCGGAAAGTCTGATGCACGAAGGGGTAAACGGTTTGTTTCCCTGCGGGGAAGGTGCAGGTTATGCCGGAGGTATTGTATCGGCGGCGATGGACGGGCAGAAGTGTGCAGAGGCAGTAGCCCGGTATTTTCAACACAACAACGTATGGAAGCGATAAAAGAACAGCTCGAAAAACAAAGGCGCTTTTTTGAGGAGGGACACACCCGTTCGCTGAAGGCCCGAAAAGAGCAGCTTCGCTTGATGCGAAAGCTTCTGAAAGAAAACGAGCAAGCCATCCTTGAGGCCTTATACGCCGACCTCAAAAAGCCAGGCATGGAGGCTTATTCAAGTGAGATTGGCTTTATGTATGCCGAAATCTCGGAAGCCCTTGATGAGCTTGACCTTTGGGCTTCCCGGGAATCGGTGAGTACGCCGTTTATTCACTGGCCGGCACGTTCTTATATCTTGAGAGAACCCCTTGGGCAAGTGTTGGTTATTGGAGCCTGGAACTATCCGATCATGCTTTGCCTGGCACCTGCACTTAGTGCTTTGGCGGCTGGCAACTGTGTAGTACTAAAGCCTTCTGAAATGGCGCCAGCCTCCAGCGCATTGCTTCAAAAGCTTGTAAGCCAGTATTTCAAACCCGAATGGATGTTAGTTGTGGAGGGTGATGGCAGCACGGTAATTCCAGCTTTAGTTCAATTGCACCGGTTTAATTATTTGTTTTTTACCGGATCGGAACGTATTGGCAGAGCTGTTTACAAGCTGGCCGCAGAACACTTGATACCGGTAACCCTGGAATTGGGCGGAAAATCGCCCTGTATTGTCGATGAAACGGCCGCAGTTCGCACCAGCGCGAAGAGAATTGCCTGGGCGAAGTTCTGGAACGCCGGACAAACTTGCGTTGCGCCCGACTACGTGGTAGTCCATGAATCCATTTTGGAGGAATTTTTAAAGGAAACCCAGTCCGCAATCGAAGCGTTTTTCGGGAAGGTTCCGGAGGAGAGCGACTCGTATGCCGCCATTCTGAATGTTCGCCGTTTGGAGCAGCTGGAGCGGCTTGCGAATTCGGCAAAATCGATGACTGATGTTCGGATAAACCGGAATAATCTGTCTTTATCGCCCGTAATTCAGCTCAACCCACCCATCGAATCGTTGGTCATGCAAGAGGAGATTTTTGGTCCGATTATGCCGGTGTTCAGTTATCGCGACAAGCAGGAGTTGGATACTTTTTTCAAAGCGCACCCCAATCCACTGGCGGTTTATGTGTTTAGCCGTTCCAATCGATTTATCGAACACATTGAACAGCGCTACGCTTTTGGAGGCGGAGTGATAAACAATGCCATGATTCACCTGGCCAACCCTAAGCTCCCTTTTGGAGGTGTAGGTAGCAGCGGCTTTGGTCAGTATCATGGACGTTATGGTTTTGAAACGTTTAGTCACCGAAAATCGATTACCCGAACCTCATTTTGGCCCGACATACC
>CANHCM010000017.1 GCA_947459155.1 Bacteroidota bacterium
GGTTTCAATCGTCCAGCTGTGCGAAATGGCGTTGTCGGTAAGGCCTGTAAAGGTGACGATCGGATTGCTTAAGGTCGTATTCTCAGGACTAATACTATAACTCAAATTGGCGCGGGAAAGCATTTCAATGGGCTCGGTTAGCGAGGCCGTACCAGTACACCCAATTACATCGGTCAAAGTGAGCGATACATAATAGGTACCCGGCTCGGTGTACTGATAGGTTGGGGCTGCTGAACTTGAGCCATCACCATTGCCGAAATTCCATTGGTAAACAAAAGGACCAATGCCCTGACTCGAAGCACTGAAATTAATGCGGTCGGGAATACACGCAATGTTTGTGGAGGCCGAAACCTGTGGCACCGGGAATGGTCGCACCTGCACGTTCACACTGGCGGTCATGTTGGTTCCCGGACAAGGCGAGCTGGTAGTTACGGTATAGTTTCCGGAAGACGATACGGTAATGTCTCGGGTAGTTTCGCCGGTGCTCCACAGATAAGTTAAGGCCAAGGAAGAACTCAGGGTGACAGAGTCGCCTTCGCACACGTCCAAAGGCCCTGCGGCCGTTATAACCGGCTGAACAGACAATGGTATAACGTTAACCTGGATTGGATTCGAGTTGGCAGATGTACAGCCGTTTCCATCGGTAACGGTGGCGGTATATTGCCCTGAGGTCGATACTTCAATGGGCGAACCGCTCTGGCCATTATTCCAACTCACCAAACCGGTTCCATTAGCCTGTAAAGTAACCGATCCTCCTTCACAAAAAGCAAGGGCACCTGCTGCTGTAATAAACGGAGCCGAAGGAGGTGGAAAAACAGTCACCGTGGTTGGGGCTGAAGGTAAAGAAGGGCAGCCATTGAAATCGATAATAGAAACGATGTAATTCCCCGACGTTACCGGAGAAATGGTCGAAGTGGTAGCGCCATTACTCCAACTGTACGACTGTGCCGCACCGGTGCTGAGGCTCACCGCATTACCCTGACAGAAACTCAAAGGTCCGGAGGCACTGATAACCGGCACCGGCGGCTGAGGGTGCAATGTGGTAGTGAAAGGCAAGGAATTCGGGCTTGTACAGCCATTCGCGTCGGTAACCGTTACGGTAAATGTTCCACTCTGGTTTACCGTAATGTTTTGGGTGATGGCTCCATTGTTCCACACATAGCTTGCTGCTAATGGAGCCTGAAGAACTGTGCTTCCTCCGGGGCAGAAATTGGGTGAGCCCTGTGCGGTGATGACAGGCACGGCCGGATTTGGATTCACAGTCACCACGATGTCATCACTGGTATTCTGGCATCCATTGGCATCGCTAATGGTTACCGAAAAAGTACCGGAGCTATTCACGGTAATTGAAGCCGTATTTGCACCATTCGACCAGTTGTAGGCCGCTGCTACACTGGAGCTAAGCTGCACGGAGCCTCCCTGGCAAAACGTCAATGGGCCGTTGGGCGTGATGATCGGTGCTGCAGGACCTGGAGTTACAGTTACCGTGACAGGGGCCGAAGATGGTGAAGTACAACCATTGCCATCGGTAAGGGTAACCGAATAATTACCGCTTTGATTCACCGTAATTGAACTTCCTGTTTGACCATTAGACCATTGGTAGCTAACGCCTCCGGTCACACTGAGGGTAACATTTCCACCCTGGCAGAATGTTAGCGGGCCTGACGCTGCAATAACCGGTGGATTAGGCTGACTAAACACCGTAACCGTGATAAGGTCTGATGGCTGAGAAACACATCCATTGGCATCGGTAACGGTTAAACTGTAATTCGTAGTTGTAAGCGGCGTTGCAACCGGATTGGCAATACTTGGATTGTTTAGTCCTGTTGCCGGGCTCCATTGAAAGGCGGTGCCGCCAGACCCATTGAGTTGCGCACCGGTTCCGGAGCAATTCGCAGCCCCAAAACCAGGATTGGCTGTGGGCAATGGATTTACGGTTACCAAAACATCATCGGTATCGGTGCAGCCCTGAGCGCTGGTCACAGTTAATACGTAGGAGGTGGTGATGGGCGCCGAAACACTTGGATTTGCCACTGTTGAGGAGCTCAAACCTACTGTTGGAGACCAGGAATAAGAAGTTCCGCCTGAACCTTGGAGTGTGATGTTTGAGCCTATGCAGTGCGCCACGTTAGGACCGGCATCAGCAACGGGAAGCGGATGAACGGTAATTGTTTGGGTGGCTGTGGCCGGACAACCAGCAGCACCATTGGTAGAAGTAACTGTATAAGTTGTAGTTGCAGTTGGAGAAACAGTAACCGATGGTCCCGTAGTTGCCGGCAAACCACTTACAGCAAGCCAATTATAAGGATTGGTCGAGCCGGAAGCCGTTAAGGTGACATCGCTACCCGGGCAAATGGCGGTGGTCGAAGCGGTAATGGTTAACGTCGGGGCTGTTGAAACCCCTACGTTTACGGTGCCGGAACCAGTACATCCATTGGCGTCGGTTACAGTGAGTGTGTAGGTGGTCGCAGCAGATGGTATAGCTGTAGCCGGGTTGGTAGTTGGATTGGCAATACCGGCCACGGGCGCCCAACTGTAACTGGCAAAGCCGGCAGGCCCAGTGAGTGTAACGGGACTTCCCGCGCAAACGCTGGCTGCTGAAGCTGTTGGTGTTATGGTAAAGGGTGGAATGACAGTTACTGTAACCGGTATGCGCGGCGAAGGGCAGCCATTGATGGTGGTCTGAACCCAGTAAGTTGTGGTGGTATTTAACACCGGCGTGGTGAAATTGGGGCCGATGGCAATAAACGATGGTGAAGTTTGGGTGAGGTACCAACGAATAATTCCACCACCGGTAGCAGTTAAGGTTGCGGTTTGTCCCGCACAAATGGTTACACCCTGCGCCGATATCATTCCGGGCGTGTTGGGGTTGGCAATTACTGTAACCGGATAATCTTCGGTCTCACCGAAATTCTCCTGCGTGCAGGGGCCTGCAGGTACAGTTGCGAAGGCCGAACGTACACGCATTCTTGTTACTCCTGGCAAGGCCGATGCAGGAACTGAAACGTTGGCCGTAAAAACCTGAAAACCGGATACACCTGAGTCATAACCCAACTCGCCGCAACCAGCCGTGGTGGAATTGTCGAAAACACCATCTTGATTCCAGTCGAACCAAATTTTAAAACCTTGCGCAAACTGCGAACCGAGAATTTGCCCTTGATTACACTGAACATTGATGGTGAATGTAGATCCGACATTCACGGTAAGCATCATGCCGGAGTAAAACGTGTGATTGTTCGGGAGTGCAGAATTGCAATCCGTATTCATATTGGAAATATTGGTAACCGCGCCGGTCGTCCAAAAGTTCTCAATATTGTCGTCGGTAACACCAGGATTGAAACAAGGGTTTACATAAGTAGGCAAGCAATACTGGGCAGAAGCCTCGTTCCAGGGTTTAATCACTAAACCCAGCGTAGCCAACAAAAAGATTAGTAACTGAAGTCTTTGTAGATGTTTCTCGCCCACGCTGCTAAGTTAACGTAATGTGATTCAAAATGCAAACAATCCTCGAAACAGGCGGTCAAAATTTGCATTTCCGACAACAAAGATTGCCCTAAAGAGGCTTTCGCTGCGTGTTTAACAAAATTTTGCGGGCTTGGTTCAATTAGTGTTACCCGACATTTGTTTAAGGATGTTATCTAACTCAGATTCGGTGTTGCGTAGTTTGTCTTGGCAAATCGACATCAACAGAGCCGCACGACGCACTTTCTCGGCCAAGGCATCAACCGAAACTGCATCGTTACCAATTGCATCGGCAATCGCCTTCAGTTCGGCAAACGCTTCCTCATAACTCAATTCAGTCTTCGCGCTTTGTTCCTTCTTGGCCATACTTTGTCGTTTTGTCTACAACCTCTATAGTTGCGGTTCCTCCTGCGAAGATAAGTGCCGCCGACCCTTTTTCCAAAGCTTCGATACTGGTTATCATTCTCCCCTGCTGCTCAACCATTACAAATCCACGCTTTAAAATCGACTCAGGTCCCAGCAATGTCATCAAATTGGCCATCTGCTTTAGCGCCTCCTTTCTCCGCGTGATGAGCTGAAGTACCATGGGTGGAAAATGTTCGGCAAGCGGACTGAATAAACGGTGCTGTAATTCGAGTTTCGATTGAGGTAGCGTTTGTAAGCGCAATTGTTGAATTTGTAGTTGGGAGGTGGCTTTTTGCAGACTCTGCCGAACCGCCATGCTGAAGTTTTCGCGCAGTTGTGTTGCTGTTCTTTGGGTTTCCCGCAAGCGGGAGGATGACTCCGAGCGCAGCTCCAGCGACAGTTGGGTTAACCAGCGAGTGTGTGTTCTCACTTTTTGCTGCACGTTAACAAGGGTTTGCTGCATATACGCCGACAGGAGTTCTTCAAATCTGCGGTTATGCGCCAGAATAAATTCAGCGGCTTTCGTGGGCGTTTTTACAGGCGCATGAGCAACACTGTCGGTGAGTGAAACGTCTTTCAAATGACCGATTCCTGTAATAACCGGCAGTGGAAAACGGGCTACGGCCTTTACCAAAGGATACGCGTCGTAAAGCAGGAAATCGGTTTGGGCACCCCCGCCCCGAACCATGACCACCGCATCGAAGGCACTGGAACGGTTGAAAATCTCTACCAGCTTTTCGACCAATGAGCCCGCATGCTGTTCTCCCTGAACCCGCACTCCGAATATTTGAACCTGAAACTGATAGCCAAATTCATTGTCGCGAAGGGTGTGCAGAAAATCCTGTAATCCGGCGCTCTGCTCCGAAGAAATCACAGCGATGCGTTGAATAACAGCCGGTAACTGAAGCTGGTGATTCCGGGTGATCAGCCGCTCACCATTCCAGCGAACGGCATCGGGATTCTCTGCCAACAATCGCTCAATGGTACGCTGTCGTTGTTGCTGCATCTGCCCCAGCGTGAAATTGCTATCGAGCCCTCGCATTAGCAACTTAAGCCCTCGCACAGCATGGAAACTTACGCTCACACGCATCAACACCTCCATGCCATTGTCTAAGTCGCGGCCGGTTTGTTCCTTAAAATTTAAGGTTTGGCCGTAAGCTTCCTGAAATCCAACGCAAGAAACCTCTGCCGATATGCTTCGGGTATCTGCATCCTTTTCGACCAAGTGAAAATAGAGCTGCCGACGATCATGATAGACCTTCAGATTTGAAACCTCAGCAATCACCCACCAATCGCGATCACCGAATTGTCGCTGAATGCCATCCGCCAGTAGGCGGGCAAATTCGCTTAAACGCAATGCCTGATTCATGAGATTTTACCAGCACAAGATAAAGCTTTGTACCTTTTGGCCATGAATAAATCCCTGTTCCTACTTTTTCTCTGCTTTGCCAAGGCTGCATGGGCGCAACCCGAATGGGTGAAATCGGCCGTTTGGTATCAGATTTTCCCGGAGCGTTTTCGCAACGGAGACCCTTCAAACGACCCTACTTTGGCCGACCAATTCGGGGCTTGGCCTCACGATACAACGGGTCCCTGGAAGATTCATCCATGGACGTCCGACTGGTACGTTTTACAACCCTGGGAAAAGGCCAATGAAAAAGGCTATTCATTTAATATTACGCGACGCCGCTATGGAGGCGACTTACAGGGAATCATTGATAAAATTGCATACCTCAAAAATTTGGGCGTAAATACCTTGTATTTAAATCCGGTATTTATGGCGCCTTCGCATCATAAATACGATGGAACTCTGTATCATCATATTGATCCCCATTTTGGCCCGGATCCTTCAGGCGACAAGTCTTTGATGCAGAAAGAAAATCCGCAAGACCCTAAAACATGGGTGTGGACATCGGCCGATAAATTGGCCCTAAAAATGATCGACACACTGCATAAATCAGGAATTCGGGTCATTTTTGATGGCGTTTTCAATCATATGGGAATTACCAGTTTTGCCTTTCGCGATGTACAGGAAAAACGAGAAAAATCGGCTTATGCAAATTGGTTTACCATTCGCAGTTTTGGAAGCGTTGCAGAGGGTAAACCGCTCGAATATGATGGATGGTTTGGTGTAAAAGATTTACCGGAAATTCGGGAAGATGAATCAGGAATAGTTGCAGGCCCTAAAGAATACATTTTTGCCAGCACCAAAAGGTGGATGGACCCTAACGGTGATGGAAATCCCAACGATGGAATTGACGGTTGGCGACTCGATGTGGCTTTTTGTGTAAAACACGCATTTTGGAAGGATTGGAGAAAAGTGGTGAAAAACTTAAATCCGCAAGCCTATTTAACGGCAGAAGTGATTGATAGCGTAAGTAAAGTGAGGCCTTATCTCGAAGGCGATGAGTTTGACGCGATTATGAATTATAATTTTGGATTCACATTGGCTGAATATTTTATAGGCGAGCATCGAATAAGTCCTACAAAGCTTGATAACACACTGCTCGAGCTAAGAAATGCCTATCAAACAGACCCTTATTTGATGATGAATTTATTCGATAGCCACGACACCAACAGAATGGCCTCGCATGTAGTGAATGGACAAAGGGTGAAATACTCCGACTGGGGAAAGTATTTTGGGTGGTCGAAGGCTGAAAATCCTGAATATTTCACACGTAAACCAAACGAGGAGGAACGTAAAATTCAGCGTCAGATTTTGGCCTTTATGCTCACTTACCCCGGCGCTCCAATGCTGTATTATGGTACCGAAGCCGGAATGTGGGGCGCAAACGATCCCGACTGTCGGAAACCCATGGTGTGGGCTGATTTTAAATATGAACCCGAATGCACCAATGCGAAAGGAGAAGTCATCAGCCCTTGCGGCGACAATAATTTTGATGCCTCACTTTTTGAATATTGCAAGTCGCTTATTGCTTTGAGAAACAATTATGAGGCGCTGCAAAAAGGAAGTTATAAAACGCTTGTTGCCGATGATCAGCAAGGTGTTTTCGCCTTCGAACGTCGCTTAAATGATCAGGTTATCATTGCATTTTTTCATACCGGAAAATCAACCGCAGAAATTGATTTGCCGGCTTCCGCGACCATACCCGTTCTGTATGATGCTTTGAACAACCGAAAAGTGAGTGCGCCCGATGGCAGGCTGATTCTTGAACTGGAGCCTCGCACGTCGATTATTTTAAGGAGTAGTGCTGAATAATTTGACCTTGAATTATCGCACGATCATTTCGCAATTTCCAATACATTTAGCCCATGCAACGAAACGCCTGGCTTTTCCTTTTTATATGTTGTGCATTCGCTTTGAATGCGCAGATTTTGCATCCAACCAATGGAGTACCCGACCGACGCAATACGCTGTTTGCACTTGAACGGGTTATTCTGCATCCAGCTCCGGGAAAAACGGTAGAAAATGCTGTTGTTCTCGTTCAGGATGGGAAGATTATTGCTGCAGGGAGCAACATTAAAATTCCAACAGAAGCTTTGGTAATCAGTCTTCCCGGAAAACATATTTACCCAGGTTTCATTGAATTACAGAGCCAGTATGGATTAGAAAACCCGGCAAAGGGCAATCGACGCGACTGGAACCCGCAAATGGATAGAAGCGAACCCGGTCCTTATGCCTGGAATCAGGCTATTCGGTCGGAAATTGACGCTGTTGAGCAATTTAAAGTAAAAGCACAGGAGGCGGCCTCTCTTCGAAAGTTTGGACTTGTGGCTGTGGCTACTCAACAGCCCGATGGCATTGCGCGAGGAAGCGGGGCTTTGGTTAGTTTAGGCGATAAGCCCGAGAATGAATCGGTTATTCTTCCGCGCGCTTTTGCTGGATTTTCGTTCCAGAAAGGCAGCTCGACACAGGACTACCCGAGCTCTTTCGCAGGAAGTGTGGCCCTACTTCGCCAAACTTTCCTCGACGCCCAGTGGTATGCCGCGCAAGGCGGAAAGACCTATTATAATCGCTCATTGGAAGCCCTCAACGAACAGCGAAAATTACCCGCGCTTTTCGAGACCCGCAATTATATGGATGTTTTGAAGGCTGCCGAGGTTGGAAAAGAAGCTGGCGTGAATTTTACTATTGCCGGAAATGGCGACGAATATCAAGCGATGGAGGCTTTGAAAAAAGCAGGAAACACCTTGGTTATTCCTGTCAATTTCCCGGAAGCTGTAGAGCTCGGAGACGCCTACGCCGTTGAGTCGGTTCCACTATCTTATTTGCTGCATTGGGAGGCGGCTCCGGCCAATCCGGCACTTTTATTTAAATCAGGAATTCCCTTCGCTTTAAGCACGAAAGGCTCCGATAATGCTGATGCCTTTTTTACAAATCTCAGAAGGGCAATACTGGCGGGATTGCCGGCGGCTAAAGCGTTGGAAGCCTTAACCCTGATACCGGCAAAACTCTTGGGCGTTGAAGGCCAATTGGGGAAAGTTGAGCCTGGATTCAGGGCCAGCTTTTTTATCAGCACCGATACATTATTTGCACCCGGAAATCAAATTCTGGAGCATTGGGTAGATGGCGTCAGGTATGCAGAAGATGCCGCCTATTACAGCAATTTAAGCGGCGTGTTCCAGGGAATTGACCAGCAAGACAGCCTTCGCTTAACGCTGAAATCAAGGTTGATGGGCGGTGAAGCTGAGCTGCTATCGAATGGAAAAAGTCTGAAAGTAAAAAGTGCCTGGTCGGCCAACCGCCTTACCTTAAAATGGAATGATGGAAAGGCGGCTAATGTGATGAGTTTAAATCTTGATACCCTATCCAAACCGGCAAGGCTGAATGGAGTGATTGTAGATGAAATCGGGAAAACACGTCCAATTACATTCATTAAAACTGAGGATTTACCGGCAAAACCTGAAAAAGCTGAGCTGCCGGCCTTTGTGCATGCCGACTCGATAAAACTCCGATATCCGCATGTTGGATTCGGATATGTAAATCCACCAAAGGCGGAAACAGTGCTTCTTGAGAATGCTACGGTTTGGACGAACGAGAAAGAAGGCATCAGAACCAATACATCGGTATTGATTTCTAACGGTAAAATTGCCGGTGTGGGTAGCAGTGAGGAATTGTTAAAGATAGCGGGAAAATCGGCAACGGTGCGAAGAATTGATGCAACAGGAAAACACATTACTCCGGGAATAATCGACGAACATTCGCACATTGCTTTGTCGCGGGGTGTGAACGAAGGAACCCAGAACAATACTGCAGAGGTAAGGATGGGCGACGCGGTGAATAGCACCGACATTGATGTTTATCGCCAGCTGGCCGGAGGAGTAACGACTTCTCAGCTACTACACGGTTCGGCCAATCCAATTGGCGGACAATCGGCAGTGATTAAATTAAGGTGGGGAAAAACACCTTCGGAAATGCTGTTTGAAAATGCTCCCGGGCACATCAAGTTTGCATTGGGAGAAAATGTGAAACAAAGCAATTGGGGCGATAGAAATACAACACGATTTCCGCAAACACGAATGGGTGTTGAACAGGTTTATTTTGATGCCTTTCAGCGTGCCAGGGAATACCAAACAGCCTGGGAAAACTGGAACAAATTATCGGCATCAGAAAAAGCTAAAAAAGTGGCTCCCTACCGCGATTTAGAATTAGAGGCGATGGCTGAAATAATCCGCGGAACGCGCCACATTACCTGTCACAGCTACGTTCAAAGCGAAATTAATATGCTTATGCATGTAGCCGACAGCATGGGTTTTAAAGTAAATACATTTACCCATATTTTGGAAGGATATAAATTGGCCGATAAAATGAAGAAGCATGGCGCCAATGCCTCTTCATTCTCCGATTGGTGGGCTTATAAATGGGAGGTGAATGATGCCATTCCGTACAATGGAAGTATTCTCAATGCAATGGGCGTAAATACCGGATTTAATTCTGATGATGCAGAAATGGCCCGAAGATTAAATCAGGAAGCCGGAAAGGCGATTTTATATGGAAAAACTTCGGAGGAAGAGGCCTTAAAATTTGTCACGCTGAACCCGGCGAAAATGTTAAAAATCGACAACAGAACAGGAAGTCTGGCTCCGGGAAAAGATGCTGATGTTGTGGTTTGGAGCCATTCGCCGGTTTCGGTGAAAGCGAAAGCAGAGCTAACCTTTGTGGATGGCATCTGTTATTTTGATCGGGCATTGGACGCTCAACTGCAGCAACAAAATGAAGCCGACAGAACCAGAATTGTCGCCAAAATGAGTAAGGAAAAAGCGTCCGGAAAAGCGCTGAAAAGACTGAGAGCACGAGAAAAACACTATTACACCTGCGAAGACTTGTATCATGAAGAAGAACGCCATGTTGTGGAATAAATTCCTGTTCGGATTTTATATCCTGTTTATTGCGGTAAACGGTTTAAATGCACAAAATAAATCCATGCTTTTTAGCAATGGAATTGTGCATACAGGTAGCGGAACGGTTTATCAATCGGGCGTTGTAGGTATACGTGAAGGAAAAATTGCCTTGTGTGCCGATGGGAGGGCTATAAAAATTGACCCTACTGCCTGGGATACCATTATCGACCTCCAGGGAAGGCATGTTTACCCGGGATTTATAGCCCTCAACTCAACAATTGGTTTGCGCGAAATTGATGCGGTAAGAGCTACGCTAGACTATGCCGAGGTTGGCGAATACAATCCACACGTTCGCAGTTTGCCGGCATTTAACACCGACTCCAGAATTATTCCTACCGTGCGATCCAACGGCGTATTGATGGTTCAGGCGGTTCCTCAGTCAGGAATTATTTCAGGGAGTTCATCGGTATTCAAATTAGAAGGTTGGAATTGGGAAGACGCGCTGTTGAAAGCCGATGAAGGAATTCACCTGTTTTGGCCCGAATATCCGGTATTGAGAAGTGATACCGGTCGTTTTGATGCGATCCTCAGAAAACAACAGGAAATTATTCGTTTTCTTCAGGAATCCAAGGCGTATACAAAGTCGAACCCTGAGTCGAAAAACCTACGTTTGGAAGCCATGCGTGGCATCTGGAATGGTAAGCAAAGGCTCTATATCCACTGTAATCGTGCGAGAGATATTGAAGAGTCTGTGCGGTGGATGAATCAGCTTGGCATTAGCCGAATGGCCATTGTTGGCGGGAGAGAAAGCTATAAACTTACCGACTTACTTAATAAATTCAATGTTCCTGTTGTATTGGAACGCATTCACCGCTTGCCGGATACAGAAGACCAAGCCGTTGACTTTCCTTTCAGACTTCCGGGTTTATTGGAAAAAGCAGGCCTTACAGTTGTGCTCACCTACGATGGCGACATGGAAGCCATGGGCACCCGAAATTTAGGGTTTACGGCAGGAACGGCATCCGCCTACGGTTGTGATGAAGAAACAGCCCTTCGGATGATTACACTCAACGCAGCAAAAGTTCTGGGTATTGACCACCAAACCGGTAGCCTTGAAGTGGGCAAGTCGGCCGACCTCTTCATCTCCGAAGGAAACGCACTGGATATGCAGAGTTCACAGGTGAAAATGGCATTTATAGGCGGAAAATCCATCTCTCTCGACAACGATCAAAAGGCGCTTTACCGGAAATACATGACTAAGTATGGACTAAAGCCCAACGAGTAATCGCACTGTCATCAACAACACATTGCTTTTTTCCTAATTTTGACCACCAATCATCACAGGGCACCCGATGGAATCAACGTCAGCAAACCAGGAACAAAACCGTAAAAACCGGCGGATAATTCTCATTCTCGGAGTTTTATTGGGATTGTCGATCGCCGGAAACATTTACTTGTTCACCCGAACTTCAATTGCGGAAACTACCGTGGTAGAGAGAGAAGCAGAAGTAGATTCACTCGCCGACGTGAAGAAAAGCATCGAAAACGATTATCAGGCGATGACCTTCGAACTCGACCAGTTTAAAGGGAAGAACATTCAACTCGATAGCCTTCTGGAAGAGGCGAATTCGAAAATAGACAACCAAAAGCGGAAAATCGATCAACTCATCAAAGAGAATAAAGATCTGCCTTTGATTCGCCGCCAAATGGAGGAGCTCCGCATGATTCGCGATCAATATCGAATTCAGATTGAGCAGCTCATTAAAGAAAACAAAGAGCTGAAATTTGAAAATATCAATTTAACTCAGGAGGTCGATAACCTCAGCAAAACCACCAAACAGCTCAGCGAAAAGGTAGAGCTGGCCTCGGTGCTGAAGACGGAAAATTTGGCGGTTAAAACCTTGCGAGAGAAGGGCAAGGGAAAGATGGAAGAAACGGAGAAGGCCAAGCGGGTAAGTCGTATTCAAACGGTATTTGTAGTGGCCGAAAACAAAGTCGCCAAAGCGGGAAACAGAGAAGCCGTTTTGCGCATCATCAAGCCCGACGGTTATGTTTTGACCGATGCCAACAACGGTTCAGGAAACTTCACCAAAGAAGATGGTCGTAGCACCGAATATTCGATGCGCCGCATTTTGGAATACAAAAATGAACGTAGCGAACTGGTATTCGACTGGGACCAAACCGAAGAACTGAAACCTGGACTCTACATGTCGGAAGTTTACCTTGACGGCAAACTGATGGGTGTGAACAAGTTCAACCTGAAATAGCGGATGGATAAGCGTTCCGGCTTGCAACGTATTCCTGAACTGGACGCGCCGGATACCGAGCTTAATCAGCATTTTCTGTCCAAAAAAGAATTGCTTCGGGCGCTTGTTCTTCAGATTCGAAAGGACTTTAACACCGCTGGAATTCCCATCAAATTGTTGCTGAATAAAAAATACAGCTTCGAAGAGCTTACAGCATCGGTTGTGGATGCCTTTGAAAACCAAAGTGCAACGGCGCTCTTTAATCTGCTTTACAGGGTAGATATTTCAGAAACTCAACTCCGAAAAGGCATGCCCACTCCGGGAATCGACCTTCAACTGATGGCCGCACTGATTGTGAAAAGAGAACTGCAAAAAGTGGTTTTACGAAGCCTGTACAGCGCGTCGTCGCCGGAAAGCGATCCAGAAATCGACGAATAACACTCATTAACAAGCGTTTAGCGAGGTTTTTAAATTCAGGGAAAAACACTGAATTCGATTTCGTTTGCCCGGCTATTTCGGCTAATTTTGAGCCGCGTAACTGAAAATCATGGATTCATTCACTTATTTGTCGGCCTCCGAACCTGCAGCCCTTGAAGCACTTTATCAACAGTACCGTGAAAACCCGGGAAGCATTGATTCAAGCTGGGCTCAGTTTTTCGAAGGCGTTGATTTCGCCACCCGTCAGTTTCCATTAAAGCCATCCAACGGCGCCGGTGCCGGTGAAATTCCAGAAAACTTCAGCAAAGAATTTAAGGTCATCAACCTGATTAATGGTTATCGCGCAAGAGGTCACCTCTTCACCCTCACCAATCCGGTGAGAGAGCGCCGAAAGTACACGCCTACGCTCGACCATCCGAATTTCGGACTGGAAGACAGCGATTTGGATACTGTATTTCAGGCTGGTGCTTTAATTGGTATTGGTGCGGCTAAGTTGCGCGACATTATTACGCATCTGAAAGACACTTACTGCCAGCACATTGGCGTAGAGTACATGTACATCCGCAATACCGAAGTGGTGGAATGGATGCAGAAAAAAATGGAAGGCAGTCGCGGCCGTGCGGTGTATTCAGCCAACGAAAAGAAGGAAATCTACAAGAAACTCAATGATGCCGTAGGTTTTGAGTCGTTTCTCGACAAAAAATTTGTGGGTCAGAAACGTTTCTCGCTGGAAGGCTGCGAGGCCCTGATTCCGGCGCTGGATCACATCATTGAGCGTGGAACCGACCTGGGTATTCGCGAATATGTGATGGGGATGGCTCACCGCGGAAGGCTGAACGTGTTGGCCAATATCTTCCAGAAAGACTGCAAGAGCATCTTCACCGAATTTGAAGGGAAAGAATACGATGATGATGGAGAATTTTCAGGTGATGTGAAATACCACCTTGGTTACTCCTCGTATTTCAAAACCCGTGGTGGCGAAGAAATTCGCATGACCCTGGCACCCAATCCTTCGCACCTCGAGGCGGTTGGTCCGGTGGTTCAGGGAATTGCCCGTGCCTTTGCCGATCGCGAGCACAAAGGCGATTACAACCGGATTGCCTCGATCGTCATTCACGGTGATGCAGCCATTGCCGGACAAGGTGTGGTTTACGAAACCGTACAGATGGCCAAACTCGACGGATACAAAACCGGAGGAACCATTCATATTGTGGTGAACAACCAGGTTGGGTTTACGACAAACTATCTGGATGCCCGAAGCTCTATCTATTGCACAGATGTAGCTAAAGTTACGCTCAGTCCGGTATTTCACGTAAATGCCGATGATGTTGAAGCTGTGGCCTTTGTAATTGATTTAGCCATGGAGTTCCGACAGAAGTTTCATGGAGATGTGTTTATCGACTTGTTGGGCTACCGGAAATACGGACACAACGAAGGCGATGAACCACGCTTCACGCAACCGATTCTTTACAAAGCCATTGCTCGTCATCCAAACCCCAGACAAATTTATTTCGAGCGACTCCAGCAAGAAGGTGTTCTCAGCAAGGCCGACGCCGATGCGCTCGAACAGCTTCAGCGCGACAAGCTGGATGCTGCACTTGAGGCGGCAAGGAAACAAGAGAAAACGATCATCGTTAACTTTTTGCAGGAAATCTGGGCAAAGTATCAGGCTGCGGCACCGAATGCATTCGACCGTTCGCCGGATACCGGAGTGCCGCTGAAAACGCTGAAAGAAATTGCCAAAGCGGTATATACCATTCCAGAAGGCATGAAATTCTTCAAAAAAATGGAGAAGGTGCTCATGGACCGCCGCGACATGGTAGAAAAAACCGAAATGCTCGATTGGGGAATGGCCGAAATGCTGGCTTACGGTAGCTTGTTGAAGGATGGCCACCCGGTTCGTTTCTCCGGACAGGATGTTGAACGCGGAACCTTCTCACACCGTCATGCCGTGCTTAAAATCGAGGATTCTGAAGAGGAATATGAGCCCTTAAACAACATTTCAAAAGGGCAGGCAGCATTCCAGATTTACAATTCGTTGCTGAGCGAATATGCAGTGTTGGGCTTTGATTACGGATATTCATTGGCAACGCCTGAAGGCTTGACCGTTTGGGAAGCCCAGTTTGGCGACTTCAACAACGGTGCACAGATTATCATTGACCAATTCATCAGTTCGGCCGAAGATAAATGGCGGAGCATGAGCGGCTTGGTGATGTTGTTGCCGCATGGTTACGAAGGACAGGGAGCTGAGCACAGTTCGGCTCGCTTGGAGCGATTCCTCAATCTGAGTGCAGAAAACAACATGGTTGTCGCCAACGTTACCACGCCGGCCAACTATTTCCATTTGATTCGCAGGCAGCTCGCCTGGAATTTCCGCAAGCCTTTGGTATTGATGTCGCCCAAGAGTTTGTTGCGCCATCCAAAATGTGTTTCACCGCTCAGTGCTTTGAGCAAGGGGCAGTTTGAGGAGGTGATCGACGATGCGGCAGCAAAACCGGCTTCGGTGCGTAAACTCGTGTTGTGTAGCGGAAAGCTGTATTACGATTTACTGGAGGCTCGTGAGCAATCGGGTAAAAATGATGTGGCCCTGGTTCGTGTGGAGCAGCTGTACCCATTCCCGCAACAGGAGATTGATGCCCTCATCAAGCGATACGGAAAAGCCAAGGAGATTGTGTGGGCACAGGAAGAGCCCGAGAACATGGGTGCGTGGATGTATATCCTTCGCAAACTCCGTTATGTTCCCAAGCTCGAAGTGATTGCCCGCAGCGAGAGTGGCTCTCCAGCTACCGGTAGTTCAAAGCGCCACGCGGTGGAGCAGAAGGCTTTGGTGGCGAAGGTGCTTAGTTAACTGACAGTAGATTTCATTGTTAAACAATTGCCACTAAATTTACTCAAGTCCACAATTGCATTCTAACCCATTCACAAACTTCCTGTTTTGGGCGCCTGCCTTGTTGAGTTAATCAAGAACCTAAATTTGCTGGGCGGGCATCACGTTTTCCGCTGCTACTCCTCGCCCGTTTCGCTCCGCTCTCGTTCTGCGGGGTATCCGCTTCAACCGTTGGCGCTTAAATACGCCTAACATCTTGAAAAGGGGCAATAACCAATACATTTAATTACTCGTCTGTTATGAAATTTCCATGGAACAAATAAAATAGACTGCCCTGTCCGCAGTCCGCAAGAACTATTACAACTTAATCCGAAGCAGAAATTCTTCCTTTCTGGATTTTGAAATATCTATCTTAGAATTATCGCTTAAAATAACATATCCACCATTCCCTTTGTGGTATGCTTTTATCTCACGAATATTAATGATATGCGAGGCATGAACGCGAACAAAGCCCTTTTTGCTGAGTAACTCTTCATATTGCTTCAGGTTTCTTGATACAGTTACCGGTTTAGATGACTTAAAATAAAATACAGTATAATTCCGATCTGACTCACACCGAATCAGATTTGTGATATCAAAAAACTCAAATCCTTGGGAAGTTGGTAAAGCCAACCTATTTGTTTCTCCCTGAATAGACTCAACCAAAAGACTGATGCTTTCTTTCATATCGGAATAATAAGGATGATCTAATGCCTTATGAACAGCATTTACCAATTCCTCTTTTGAAAAGGGTTTGAGAATATAGTCAACTGCATTAACCTTAAACGCCTTAACAGCAAATGAATCAAAAGCACTAATAAAAATTAATCTAAAATTCTTGTGACTTGTTAAGTCCAAAAACTCAAAACCACTTTGCTCTCCCAGTTCAATATCCAAAAAAATCAAACATGGCTGTAGTTCATTGCATATCCTAACCGCATCAGAACAACTTGATGCCTCGTGACTCAAATCCAGTTGAGGGAACTCAGGAATCAACATGCTCTTAATCAAAGAGCGGATATTTTTGTTGTCGTCGACAATTAAACAAGGTGTTTTCATTATTCAATTATTTCGAGTATTGGTATCTGAATTTTGGCAACTGTGATTTTATTTTCATCGCGATCCTTCATCGAGAGATTAAGAAAATACTTATCTGTTTTATTTTTCTGATTAAAAACGTCGAGTCTGTCACGAATAATTAAGGAAGAATAAGAAAGCCCCTCATGCGAATTCATAGAACCCAGTTTCGGACCGTTATCCTCCACCTGAAATGCTATTGTAGATTCATCATGAAGAGAAACATAGAGATTTATTTCTCCTCCCGGAATATCACCATTAAAACCATGTTTAAGTGCGTTCTCTATCAAAGGTTGCAAAAGCATGGGAGGAATAATTATACTAGAATGCCGAATTCCGTTGTCCAGATGTACAAAAAAAGCCGGCGGATTACTGAAACGGGTTTTTTCAAGTTCAAAGTATAGCTTGACTGAATCAATTTCTTCTTGCAATGTGCATCGACCTGTTCTGGTTTGCTTAAGTGAAGCTCTCAAAAGCTTTCCAAAATTATTAAGAATTGATATAGCCTCTTCCGGCTTGCTGTTTAAAATTAAACTCTGAATAACCGCAAGAGTATTAAACACAAAATGAGTATTTATCTGTGCATTTAAACTATCCATCTCCGATTCATAGAGTTTTAGCTTGAGTTTCGACTCCCACTCGCGCTGCTTTCTAATCCTATTCAAATAAAGAAATACAAAAAACAGCACGAGCAGAACACCAACGGAAACAATAGAAATAATTAATAATCTTTGCTTATTAATCTCTTGATTTAATTTATCCTCCTCGACTAAAAATGCATTCCTGACCTTGAGTAATTTAGATTCATTCTCTAAAGCAGATTTCTCACGAATTAAATCATTTTTTACATTATCATTAAAATATGATTCATGAAACCTAATTGCCTCATTGAGATGATAACTGGCTTCCTTGTAATTGCCAAGCACACTATCTGCCGTTGCATGAAGTCGATGCGACAGGTAAAATAGCTCATCATTACCTTCCTGAGGAACAGCTAACGCACTATCCAAATACAAACGTGCCTTTTTAAACAATTTCATTTTAATATAAATACTCGCAATGTTATAGTAACTACTTGATAATTGATCATTTGCCGAACCATTCTTTCTCCTCTGAAGGGCTAAAGAATGATAATTCATCGCAGAATCAAACTTTTCTAAATTATAATAAGTAGCTCCTATCCCTTCATACAAATCCCCTAATAATAAATGGTCATTTATTGATTCTGCAATTCTAAGATTCTTCCGCCTCAAATTTAATGCCTCCTCATGCTTTTCACGTAACCCATAATACTCGCACAATAGGTTATTTGCAAACGCCAATCCTCTATTGCTTTTGGCGAGTGAAAACCAATGAATTGCATTCTGAATCAGCCTTTCAAATTCTCGATACAATTTCAAATTCAAAAATTCCGATGCCATATTCACACTTATCCCACCCATATATAATGTATCCCGAAAATAACTTGACAACTGGTATGCCTTGGTAAAATACTTAATCGCTTCTGACACCTCTCCCTTTGCAATCAAACAGTTGCCAATATCATTCATCGTGGAAGCCAATCGATCATAATGTGCTTCAGAAAATTCATTTCGAAAAATTGACTTCAAAAGTATTAGAGCACTGTCAGGGTCATTCATTTCTCTCCTAAGGATCGCTTCATTATATAGAATATCATAATAAATCGACTTATCCTCCTCATTGATCGCAATAGATTTAGCCTTGTTGAAATAAAATAAGGCAGAATCCAAATCACCACTTCTGTTATAATTTATTCCAATTTGATTAATTGCCTTTATCAAATAACTATTTGAGTTTAGACGACTGGATTCTACTTGAAGTATCCTTGCCCAATACATCGATGAATCCCATTTGGAGTCTTCATATTTTTTGCAATTATCAAAAGCTGCTTTGAGCTGCTTATTCTCTCCTACGAAATTCTCTGCAAGCACAATTATAAAAGGGAAAGTAATTAAATACAGAACAAAAGAATAGCGAGAAATATTTAGCTGCACTTTCTGTTCTCTCAAGAATTTCAATATTATAAATAAGATCATAATAAGCCAAGAAAGATTAATTCACTCGTCACTCCTGATCGCATGCACAATCAAAGATAAACAATTCTATATGAATTTCATTTCGGGTTTAGTCTTGCTAATTATAGATATACACTAATTCATAAAACAACCCGCCTCAATTTCACTGAATCAATCAAAGTAATTGCGTTGGACTATCCATTTGTTCATTCAAATAAGCTGAATGATAATTCATCCTGAACAATCATAGCTAAACGCGATACGTTTGGCTAAGACTAATAAAAACTTAACGATGCGCCTAATCGTTTTATACATCACTCTTACACTTTTTGCGCAAGCTAAAAGCCAATCGATACAATCAGAAGTAATCTCATCATTAGGAGAACAATCGATTGCCGCATCCATCCTATTATCCTCAACCTGTGGTGAATCAATTGCAGAAAGTGCCTTTTCTCAAAATTTCAATTTTCACAGTGGTTTTCAGCAAGGATATGGAGATGTGCTCACAAATTACCTTACTCCAAGCAACCTGAGTAATGGTACCTGGCAAATATACCCAAATCCATCGGGTGGCACATTTAACATACACAGGCTATCCAAAGCCGACTATCAGACAAACTTAAAATTTAGGATATACGATGTTTCCGGTCGTATAATCCAGATTGGTTGTGTAAGTTCTGACATCACAACGGTGTTCATGGAAACGGCTTTGACCGGCCTGTATATCCTACACTTATATCCTGAAACAAAACAACCAATCACACTACCATTTGTGGTAGCCCATAATTAAATCACATCTCTTCGTCCCTAACGTCAAATACACAACAATGAAAACGCTCATTAAATTGCTGTTTCTCTTATGCGTTCTATTCAGTTTAGAGATCTCAGCCCAAACACCTCAGGCCATTAACTATCAGGCGGTAGCCCGAAATGCTAGCGGACAACTAATATCAGATAGTGATATTGGAGGGAAATTTGTCATCCGAAGCAATAGTGCCACCGGCACTATTGTATTCGAAGAATCCTTCACCACTCAAACAAATACTTTTGGTGTTTTCACCGCCAAAATTGGACAAGGAACCCCTTTGGTTGGCAGTTTCACTAACATTCAATGGGAAAATTACCCGACCTTTCTTGAAGTTTGGCTTGACATTTCAGGGGGAAGCAATTATCAACTTCTTTCTCAAAGCCAGTTTATTTCGGTACCGTACGCTCTTGCTGCACAACATGTTTCTGATGCCTCTTCTATTAACCTTAATGATTTAGGGAATGTCGAAGGAACCCCTACCAATGGTCAGGTTCTCCAGTGGAATGGTTCAACATGGACTCCGGCTACAGTAAATGCCGGAATTAACGGTGTTGATGGACGCACTATTTTAAATGGATCTGGAGTGCCATCTACCGGATTAGGCATAATTGGTGACTTTTACTTAAATACTGCTAATTATCAAATGTTTGGACCTAAATCCGCAGGTGGTTGGGGCTCCGGAACATCACTTATTGGGCCGCAAGGCCCGCAGGGAGTCACCGGATCACAGGGACCTGCTGGGACAACCGGCCCAGTTGGACCGCAGGGTCCTGCCGGTGCTACTGGTCCGCAAGGAGCACAAGGTATTCAGGGTGCCTCTGGTCCTGCGGGAGCAAATGGATCAACAGTATTAAACGGATCATCCAACCCAACAGCCGGTCAAGGTGCAAACGGCGACTTCTTTATCAACACCACTACCCGAACCTTTTTCGGTCCCAAAACAGCCGGAGCGTGGGGAGCTGGCACTTCTTTGATTGGTCCAGCTGGAACAAACGGCACGAACGGAACCAATGGCTTGGATGGGAAATCAGTGCTAAACGGCATTTCAAACCCAACGGCCGGTATTGGTGCGATTGGCGATTTTTACATAAATACAAGCAACAATACCATATTCGGACCCAAAACAGCAGGGGGCTGGGGAAGCGGAACTTCGCTTATTGGTCCTGCCGGGCCGCAAGGTCAACAAGGATCTGCTGGTGCAACAGGAGCTACTGGCCCTCAAGGTCCTGCAGGTGCAACGGGAGCCACCGGAGCCACAGGCGCTACTGGCGCAACCGGTCAAACAGGACCTGCAGGTGCTCAGGGACCTGCCGGAACTAATGGAACCAACGGCAAAACCGTATTAAACGGTACCAGTGCACCAACATCTGCCCTTGGAACGGTTGGCGATTTCTATATCAATACTGCAACAA
>CANHCM010000018.1 GCA_947459155.1 Bacteroidota bacterium
GGTTTGAATATAAGTTCCACTGTTGGTGTAGGTTTCGTTGCCCACCGCGATACTTTCACCCGCGCAAATACGCAGATTTTGTTCGGCTGCTGTGCTTGTGTTTATGGTTAATTGTAAAACCGAAATACTGTCGCAGCGTTCGGCCGTTGTGAGCGATTTGCGATATACGCCGCTTTCGCTGAGGCTTTCACCCTGCCAAATAAACGCATTGCAAGCCGTTTCGCTGAGTGTGTCGCTGCCGGCACTGCATTGGCTCCATTTGGCTATAAAGACCGTTTCGGGACTATTTCCAAAACCAATAATGGGTAACGTATCTAGACCGGGATCAAAATCGATTTGGCCTGTGCCATTTATCACAGCCCAGGGAAAACCGGGATCTAAATTCACCACGAAGAAGTATCCGGTGAAATACATGTTCGCGTATTTGTCCAAAGAAAAATCACCAATATTCACATACCGGTCGCCATCAATAACACTGCTGCGAATGAAATGTCCATCAGAATCGTATTTGGCTACAAAGCCTGAGTAATCGCCGGTTGCATAAGTAACAGAAGCAGCCTCTGAAGTGTCGAATTGAGCAGAATTAGCGAGCAAACCACATACATACACATTGTTTAAACTGTCACAGGCTACATGCCTTCCTTCGACACCATAATCTGAATTACTGGTCATTTGTTTAATCCATATAAAATGTCCATCGGAGTTTATTTTGGCCACAAAACCATTGTTTCCTTCATAAACAAAGTCGTTGCTTTTTAAAAGGGAAAGCGAGTCTATGGCACTTTTGAAGTATAACGTGTCGCTAACAATTGAGCCAGTTATATACACATTGTTATCTGCATCCACGATAATATCCTTGCATCCACCATATCCGCCCATCGGCCCATGAATGCGATTCATCCATTGGACTTCTCCAATGGGATTCATTTTTAGTAAATAAGAATCATCAAGGCTGTAGTTATATACCCAGTTTTGACCAGGGCCAGGATCAAAATCAAGGCCTTGACTAAATGTACCATTGAGGTAAATATTGTTTTGCTGATCAATGGCCAAGGTATTAGACCGACTATTCCCGTTTAAGAAATGGTTTCCCCACAGATAATTCCCATTCGAATTGAGTTTCACAACAACTGTATTATAATTTAACCCTCCGGATTCTCTCCAATCCGAAGCGCTGCCTGGATTAATATCCATCCGACCTCTGAAGTTTACGGAAAACAGAATATTGTTCTCTGTGTCTATTTCCAAGGCTGAAACACTGTTTGTATTTGGATAATTGGGTACGATATCAAGGGGCTGACAAGGGAAAGCTCTTGCCCATTGTAAACTGCCTGATGCGGAGTAGCGGGCTATGTAGAAGTCGCATACGACACTGTCTTGTTGAAGGGAAGTTGAGGCTGACGTTAAATTGAAGACTCCCGGTCCGAAATCAAAGTCGGGAGTTCTTAAAAAACGGCCTGCAAGCAGGAAATCTCCATTGGGAAGCACACGTATTTTTTCAAATCCCAAAGAGCCTACAGCAGGAGCAGTAGTAATACTTCGCACCCAAATTAAATTTCCATTGGGGTCTAATTTCGATAAATAATTCGCCCCCCCATTTTCAGGCAATGAAAAATTAACCACACCCGGACCAGGGTCTAAATCCACAGGCCCCTCGAATAGACTGTAAGCATAGGAGCCAATACAATACACATTGCCGGCATCATCGGCTTGAATTTGTTTCCCCTCGCTACCGGATCGCCCGGCAAACCATTTCGCCCATTGGGCTTGTTGGGTCATTCCAGGCAATGAAACCAGCATAAAAAGCGATAAGAAGTTGAGCTGTATTTTTTTCATGCTGAGGTGTTTATTGTTTCACAATTTTAAATCGACACTGATCCACTTCAAGCACATACATCGTCGGGGCATAATTCCTGAAATCAATTTCCTGCTTTTCGGGTGTTCCCGCCTTTTGCCAAATCAAGGTTCCGGTAGAAGAAAACAGGCGGATGGCGTATGTATCTTTATCCAAAGTAAACGACATTACATCGCTTACAGGATTGGGCGAAACCCGAATGTTTTCGCAAAGATCAGGTGGTGTTTGAGGAACGGGTGGAACCGGAATCAAACGACAATTGCTCGTATCAACACATTCACCAATGGTAATTACGGCTCCATAATTCCCTGTTGTTTGGGGCACAAATGAAGTTTGTGTTGCATCTGGAATGGCTTGCCCTGTAGCGCAATTAAACCACTGAATGCTTGTAGGATTTCCATTAAAATACAGCGTTGTATCGGTTTGGAAAATTTGAGCATTGAAATTTTGAATTTCAGCTTCGATGGTGAGGATGCTGTCGCAACCAGATGAATTGACAAGGGATTGGGTGTAGGTGCCCGATTCGTTATAGGCAATGCCATTCACCACAATGGGTTCGCACACATTAAATTCAATGGTTTGTTCGGAATTGTTTCCTAAGCGAACAAGGATGGTGTCTGAAACTGTTCCACAAGAATTGCTGGCAAATACTGCAAAAATTCCAGATGCATCAACGGTTATTGTTGGGTTCGTGCTACCATCTGACCATACATAATCACTCGCTACTCCATTCGGAATTAGCGTAATTGAGGATTGGTTACACAGAAAGATATCTTCGCCTAAAAAGACAGTAGGTAAAGGATTTACGGTTGAAAATAGCGTGTCAGAAATTGCACCACATTCGTTAAATACGGTAACGAAAAATTCTCCGGATTCTGTTACGGTGAATTGCGAACCTGTGCTTCCATTTTGCCAAAGATATGAGGCATTATTTTGGGTGACGTCGAGAAATACTGATGATCCTTCGCAAAAGTTGAGGTCATTGCCTAAATCAAAACCCGATGGAGGAAAAATCATTGAAACCTCAATGGTATCCGAACTTGAGCCACAGATATTCGAAGCCGTAACATAGTAGATTCCCGGGTTGAATACAGCATTATACTGATTGTTAGAACCGTCATTCCAAATATACGAGCTACCCGCACCGGCATCGAGTTCTAATAAACTACCAATGCAGAAAAAAGTATCAGCAGGAAATGAAGCGCTGGGTGTTTGTATGAGGTTTACCGTAGTGTATGTGGTGTCAGTTTGATTGCCTTGAAAAGCAATTAAAGATACTTGATAAGCCCCACCATGATTATAGACGTGAATGGGATCAGTCTGATTGGAATAATTGGCTGCACCTGAACCTAGATCGCCAAAATTCCAATGAAGCGAATCTACCGCAGCACCTATTGTGGAGGAGAAATACACGCTGTCGCCCGAACAATGTCCAAGAGCATTTATTGTCGGTGGAACAAGCAGAAAGGGCGCAAAATTGGGTAATCCGAGCTGTGTCGTTTTCCCCTCCAAATAAACCGCATTCGCAAGATAATTGCAAGCCGTTCCTATGCTGTTTGGATTTTGAATACAGTCTAAATATTCGTGAATATTTCTATCGCAATATATTTTCCCATCAATACCCAATTGTAACGAATAGGAATACGGATTAAGCTCGATGGGCAATGAAATTGAAGTATTGATAATTTGTGAGGCATTCGTAAGTGATAAATTATATTGCTTGATGGATGACGGAATAATCCCTGATATGTAGAGTAATTCACCATTGGGGGAAAATTCAACTCCATAAGGAAGGGCGACATTGGTAATTGTAAAGACATAGGAAAGTGAACCTGTCGTATTATTGAAATTTAGAATATCTACTTTATTCACATTGGTAAAGGCGCAAGCGATTTTATCACCCAAAGGCGATGCCTTTAAATAACCAGTATTTGGAGATGCTATGCCACCCGAAGAGTAGTTGTCGATGCTGCCAGCGTTTAATATCGTTGGATTCGGATTAACACCAGAACTGTTTACATTAAAGGTTAAGTAGCGATTGCTAAATTTATCATGCGAAATAATCCAGAGATCTTGATTGTTTGCATGTTTTACCGCCGTTATTTTCTCCCCGACGGGTGAGAATATAACAACGTTTTTATTGGTTGTTATTCCCCCTAATCCACCATCCAAAGCCATGTCAACTTCCGAATAGGATAAGCGCCAGGTGATATTTTCTGCCTGCTCAATTGTGAATAGGTAGTAAATTGAATTGCTTCCGGGTTTTTGCACGATTAACGCTGATTGTGTAGTTGATTCGCCTCCTAAAAGGTTGTTCCCGTTGTAAAGAATTTGGTGTTGTTTATTCCATACGGTTACACCATCGGTATAAAACAATAATTGTCCAGATGCATCGCAGGCTACTGCAGAACCTTCAGGTGTGACTAGAGCACCGTCGGTGACGGCGATAGGTGGATTATAATTAAAGTTTAATCCAGCATTTACCCCGAAATACCAAAAATTGGCTTCGCCTTGCGAAATAGCAAAGCCAGGAAGTAAAATGACAAAAAACAGCAGGTAGATTTTTCGCATACTTCGCAAATTGAAATGTTTATTGTTTCACAATTTTAAACCGACACTGATCTACTTCCAGCACGTACATCGCCGGAGCGTAATTCCTGAAATCAATTTCCTGCTTTTCGGGTGTTCCCGCCTTTTGCCAAATCAAGGCTCCGGTAGAAGAAAACAAGCGGATGGCGTATTTTTCTTTATCTAATGTAAACGATAATAAATCGCTAACAGGATTGGGCGAAACCCGAATATTTTCGCACAGATCTGGTGGTGTTTGAGGAATGGGTGGAACCGGAATCAAGCGACAATTGCTTGTATCTACGCATTCACCAATGGTAACAAAGGCGCCATACGTTCCTGTTGTTTGGGGCACAAATGAAGTTTGTGTTGCGCCTGGAATGGCTTGCCCTGTAGCGCAATTAAACCACTGAATGCTGGTCGGATTTCCATTAAAATACAAAACAGAATCTGTCTGGAAGACTTGTGCGTTGATGTTTAGGATTTCTGCATTTATGGTGAGGGTACTGTCGCAACCGCTGGCATTTTGCAATAACTGTGTAAACTGACCAGAAGTAGTATAGTTGATACCGTTAATGGTTACAGGGTAACAATCGTCTATATTCAGCGTAGCAGAGCTTGGGGAAGAAATAGCAACCTGAATCACCAACACACTGTCGCATGCGGTGCCATTGTCAAAAATTTGTTGGTAAGTGCCCGAGCTCGCATAAATTTGACCATTCACTTCAACTGCACTGCACGATTGAAAGGTCAATTGACCGCTGGCCTCGTTTATTGTTAGCGTTAAGCATGTTACACTATCGCATCCTTCTTCGGAACGGTTGTTAATCGTATAAAATCCTGAAGAATCAAGAATTTGTCCTGCAATTTCATAAAATGGTTCACAGGTTTCTACGTAGGCCTTGTCTATGATACGCTCGCAAAAACTGTATTTGGCAAGAAAGCCATCATAAAAACCACCATCGTAAGTAAATTGATTATTCCCGGGCTCAAACTCCGATACATTTGCAAATTCTCCCGGCAAATAAAAATTCTTCTCTAGTGAGTCGACAGCAAGGCCAAAACCCCAAGCTATTTGAGGATTTCTAATGGTTTTTACCCATTCGAAATCTCCAAGTGGATTAAAACAAGCAACAAAAGGGTTAAACGTTGCTGAATCAGGAGCCGAAATAATTTCTTGATTAGGTCCGGGGTCAAAATCATTAGAGCCAGAAAAAAAACCAGTAAGATATACTTTCCCTGAATTTCCTATATTTATTTTCTCCCAACCAGTTGCCCCACTGTAAGCGGAAGAACCGACAGATTTTACCCAATTAAAATTACCATCTAAATCATATTTAGCTAAAAATGTACCCATTGAACTATCACTTGTATTCACTACATTGGTGGGTGAGAAATCATAATCTGCATCTAATGAAAATGCGCCATAGGTGTATAAAGAATTATCGGGGCCAATTTGTATGTCGCTCAGTGAGGATGTGTTGAATCCTTCATACTGTTTAATCCAAATAAAATCTCCTTGACTGCTTAACTTCAAAATATATGAACGCATGGGTAAATCACCTATTGGTTCAGTTAATTGAATATTATCACTAGGGTCGACATCTGTTTGGTTGAACATATATAAACCCACTAAGTATATGTTTCCGAATTGATCGATTGTTTGAGAAATCACATCATCGAAGCTAATTCCACCAATTTGTTTGGCCCAAATTGTACTACCATCAAGTGAATTGATTTTAGCAGTGAAATTGTCTTGTTCTCCGGTTGAAGTAAAAACAATTGGATTATCAGGATTCCCAAAATCAACTTGATCGCCAAAATTCCCGCTAATAATGATGTTGCTATCAGGAGAAAAATCAATTAAATAGCTTATATCAAAGTCTGTTGCACCTCCAAATCTTCTGCCCCATTGATAATTTCCAAATGAATCATATTTAACAAGGAACAGATCACTTGAACCATTGGGTGATAAATTAGAACTCACATTTTCGTCTAAATTAAAATCTACAGGTCCATAACAATTGCCAGTGACATAGATGTTGTCGTTTTTGTCAAGTAGTATCTTTCGTATAGAATTATATCCTCCGCCTTGATTAAAATCTTTTCTCCAAATTGGATAGCCCGCAGCACTTAACTTTACAAGTGTTGAATTGAAATTGTTAAAACTAAAGTTTTCCGATGTATCGCAACATGATTCGATTTGAGTTGACAAATACGCAAAACCTGCAGCATAAACATCACCTTTGTTATTGATTTGTAATGCCGTAAAACTTTGAACATCGGCGCCAGTTAAACGAGTAACCCAATGACATTGAGGGGCTTGGGAGAAGGTGTCGTTAAAGACAATTAAGAGAAATACTAGAACGATATTTTTCATGCTTTTGGAGTTTATTTTAAAGGGATTAATGCAAATTGCATTTGTATTTTAAGAGAAACTCATTAATCCTGCTCTAGTAAAGTTAAGTTGGAGTGTATCTTAATTGTTATAGTGTATTAAAAAGGAGTATTTTTTTGGGTAGTTGAACTTTATGATTGCTCAAAACGTTGTAATTTTGGGTGCAACAGAATAGAGGAATGCAAGTAGCATTTATATCCGAGTGTCAGGTTTTTGCTGGAATTCTTAGCAAGGCAATTGGTTCCAGGTTTCCGAGCGTGCGTTTTGAGCATTTTCAAAACCCCGATGATTTCCTCGCTAACCTTCCGATCGAATTTCCTGCTATTGTGTTTAAACTAACCGATCAGGAGAAATTTGATTCTAAAGTATCTAAAGTAAAGGAGCGGAATCCTTCAGCCCAAGTTATTGGTTTGATGCTAGGTAAAAGTTATAAAACTCTAAAAGGGAGGGAAAAGTTTTTCGACTACATTTTTACCGATTCAGAAATTGAGGATAAACTGAATTTATTTATTTCGCATGAACTGAAAATTAAGCCCGAGTCAAATAAAAATCTTGAAATTGAATCCTTAAAAAGAAAATACATTCATTTACATCCATTAAAAAGCCTTTGTTTTTCGCTCATTTTACAAGGAAAAACCGCCGCTGAAATTGCCTTAGAAATGAATAAATCCGTTAGAACAATTGAAAAATATATTATTTATTTAAGGCAGTATTTTGCAGTCACAAAAAAGAAAGACTTAATCGAAATAGGCCGTCAAATTCAGGCTTGAGCTGGAATTTAGAAATCCAGTTCCTTCCGTATTCGCCAACTTTTTGGCAATCCATTGTTGATTCTGTTGGGTAGTGCATTCCCCCAACCCAATGCCCGGCCTTGATAGCGTAAAAGCTGCGTGCCACTCAATGAATGACGGTTTGGCAAGCTTTCCTTTTTTAAATAATGCAAGGCTTCCTCCTTGCCGACTTCAAAGCCCGGAACTTCGTCTGTTAAATGCACACTGAGCGCCAACTCATGGTCGGGTAAAAAGCGAGTACCCTTTTGTTCACCCAGCAAAGTGCCACATTTAAGAATGTGTAAGTGCTTCAGTAGCGGCCTTACATGACCAAACTGGGGCTGTGGGAAAAGTGTGAGGCCTAGATGGCTTTCGAGCGTTGAGAACTCATTGGGCTGGGCAATCCAATCTGCAAGCAAGCCTGAAATAGCCTTGCTCGAAAGCTTTGATTTCTGCTCTCTGGGCTCAGCCGGTGTTTTTTTTCTCAGCATTGCCAGAAAGAATCCTTCACCCCGAATTTGATCAGGATAGAAGCGATAACCTAAGCTCGAACGCACAATGCCCGATACGGCCTCCAATTCCTGAATAGGTACAAATTCGGCATCATGAGCCTCTAAAAACGATTGTATTTGGGCCTCGTTTTCCGCTTCAGAGTAACTGCAGGTTGAGTAGATGAGTATGCCATCCTCGCGTAGCGAAGGCCATACATCTTCTAAAATCCGCTTTTGCCTTAAGCTGCAATGCTCAACCGCCTCGAGCGACCAGTGCTGTTGGGTGTCTAAGTCTTTACGAAACATGCCGGAGCCGGAGCAAGGGGCATCTACCACAATCGCATCGAAGAATGCCTCCAGTTTGGCAAATTGCCTGGGGTCGTTGTTGCTCACTACCACGTTGGCATAGCCCCAGCGGTCGAGGTTTTCTTTTAAAACCGAAGCCCGGTTGCGAATCACCTCGTTGGCCACCAGTAAGCCATCGCCATCGAGCCACGACGCAATGAGGGTGCTTTTACCACCAGGCGCCGCACACAAATCCAGAACGCGAAGCTCCCTTTCGGTGCCAAAGGCGGCATTCAAGGCCTGTACAATGCTCATCGAGCTGGCCTCCTGCACGTAATAAGCGCCTGCATGAAACAAGGGGTCAAGGGTGAAATCAGGGCGCTCCGACAAGTAAATTCCGCTTTCATGCCATGGAACCGCCGCTTGGCCTTCGAACAAGTGTTTTCCCTTGCGGGGATGACAGCGCACGCTCACCGGAGCCGGCGTTGGGACCTCATGCACCGCGGCAAACGAGGCCAACTGAAAACCGGGCGCATGGCTGAGGTGGGCTAAAAACTGATCGGGGAGGGGCATGGCATAAAAATAAGAAAGCCCCGATCGGTTAGAACGGGGCTTTGCAGGAGAATGAAAAATTTATTTCACCGCATCCAGAATGGCCTTAAAGGCTTCGGGATTGTTCATCGCCAGGTCGGCGAGAACTTTACGGTTGATTTGAACATTTTTCGCGTGGATTTTACCCATCAGTTCGGAATACGACATTCCATGCTGACGTGCACCGGCATTGATACGCTGAATCCAGAGGGCGCGGAAATTACGCTTCTTCTGGCGACGATCGCGGTAAGCATAGGTAAGACCTTTCTCAAGAATGTTTTTCGCAATGGTATAAACGTTCTTGCGGGCACCCCAGTAGCCCTTGGTCTGATTGAGGATTTTCTTTCTCCTTGCGCGTGAGGCAACGTGGTTGACTGAACGTGGCATAGGTTTTTTGGATTTTTGGCGGACAGCGGTCTGTTACAACGCTTTTTGCTGGCCTCCTGGTTAAACAATGAATTTTACTTTCCGATTACGAGCATTCGTTTTACAAGCCCCATATCTGCATCAGATACCAAAGCAGAGTGGCCGAGACGGCGCTTCTGGTCGTTGGATTTCTTGGTCAGAATGTGACGCTTGTACGCATGCTTCCGCTTGATTTTTCCGGTGGCAGTAAGCTTGAAGCGCTTCTTTGCACTGGAATTGGTTTTCATCTTGGGCATTGTACCTGTGTATTTAGTGATTGATTATTTCTTCTTTTTCGGCGAAAGGAACATGATCATCCGCTTGCCTTCCAACAATGGTAAGCCTTCTGGTTTACCGTACTCTTCCAGCTCAGCGGCGAACTTCAACAACAAAATCTCACCCTTCTCCTTAAACAAAATTGAACGCCCCTTGAAAAACACGAAAGCCTTCACTTTCGATCCTTCCTGAAGGAACTTCTTGGCATGGTTCAGTTTGAAGTTAAAGTCGTGCTCGTCGGTGTTTGGACCAAACCGCACTTCTTTCACCACAATCTTTTGGGCCTTGGCCTTCATCTCCTTCTGCTTCTTCTTCTGCTCGTAGAGGAACTTTTTATAGTCCACTACACGGCAAACCGGAGGGTCGGCATTGGGAACGATTTCAACCAGGTCCAATTCCTGTTCCTTGGCAATCTTAAGCGCTTTATCAAAGGGATAAACGCCCGGTTCAATGTCTTCTCCTACAACGCGTACCTGAGGTACACCGAGGATTTTTTCATTAATCCGATGCAGTTCTTCTTTCTTCTGTGGGCCGCGGTTATAGGGCCGGGGCTGTCGGGGTGGCAGAGCTATGGCTTGGTTCCTCCTTTTATTGTAAAACGCTTAAGTCAATTTGACCGCTGATTTCTGTGTTGATCAAACCGGCAAAAGTTTCGACACTCATGCTGCCCAGGTCACCTTCGGCGTGGCGGCGTACCGATATGGTATCCGACTGTTCCTCTTTTTCCCCGACAACCAGCATATACGGCACTTTGCGAAGTTCCGCATCGCGAATTTTCTTACCGGCTCTTTCAGCCCTTTCGTCAACGGCGGCGCGAATATCGTAAGTTTTGAGCAGATCAGCAACTTTTTTTGCGTAGTCGTTGAAGCGATCAGAAATCGGAAGCACCACCGCCTGCTCCGGAGCCAGCCACAAGGGAAATACCCCCGCACAATGCTCAATGAGCACCGCCACAAAACGCTCCAGCGATCCAAATGGCGCACGGTGAATCATCACCGGCCGGTGCTTCATATTGTCGGCACCGGTGTATTCCAACTCAAAACGCTCTGGTAAATTATAATCTACCTGAATCGTTCCCAGCTGCCATTTACGGCCAATTGCATCGCGGACCATAAAGTCGAGTTTCGGCCCATAAAAGGCCGCTTCGCCCAGCTCCACAACGGTATTCAAGCCACGCTCTTCGGCCGCCTCAATGATGGCCCGCTCGGCTTTCTCCCAGTTCTCGTCAGAACCAATATACTTGGTCTTGTTTTCAGGGTCGCGCAACGAAATCTGTGCAACGTATTCCTTAAAATCCAAGGCCTTGAAAATCATCAGCACCAGGTCAATCACCTTCACAAACTCTTCCTTCACCTGGTCGGGCCTGCAGAAAATATGCGCATCGTCTTGCGTAAAGCCGCGCACACGGGTTAAGCCATGCAACTCGCCACTTTGCTCATAACGATACACGGTGCCAAATTCGGCCAATCGCAGAGGTAAATCTTTGTAAGAGTGAGGTTTAGCCTTGTAAATTTCGCAGTGGTGCGGACAGTTCATCGGTTTCAGGAAGAACTCCTCACCCTCCGCCGGTGTACGAATCGGCTGAAACGAATCAGCCCCATATTTATCGTAATGCCCCGAGCATACATATAAGTCTTTGTGCGCAATGTGCGGCGTGGTCACCTGCACGTAGCCGGTAGCCGATTGTGCCTTTTTCAGGTAATCCACCAGGCGTTCGCGCAAAGCGGTTCCCTTAGGCAGCCAAAGCGGCAAACCCTGGCCAACCTTATCGGAGAAGATGAACAATTCCAACTCCTTACCCAGCTTGCGGTGATCGCGCTTCTTGGCCTCTTCCAAAACCTTCAGGTATTCTTCCAGTTCCGATGGTTTTGGGAAGGTAATGCCGTAAATCCGCGTCAGTTGCTTGTTTTTCTCATCGCCTTTCCAATACGCCCCCGCCACATTCATCAGCTTGATGGCGCGGATAAACTCGGTATCGGGAATGTGCGGTCCCCGGCAGAGGTCGGTAAAATTGCCCTGGGTGTAGAATGTAATCGAGCCGTCTTCGAGGTTTTCGAGCAGGTCGAGTTTGTATTCATCGCCCTTTTCCCTGAAATACGCAACCGCATCGGCCTTCGACACTTCCTTTCGGGCAAAGGCGCTCTTTTTCTTAGCCAACTCCTTCATTTTCGCCTCGATGGCCGGAAAATCTTCCGACGAAATGCTGTGTTCGCCCAGGTCAACGTCGTAGTAAAAGCCGTTTTCAATGGGCGGACCAATGCCGAATTTCACGCCGGGGTAAAGTTCCTCCAGCGCTTCGGCCATCAGGTGGGCCGAGCTGTGCCAAAGCGTGCGTTTACCTTCGTCGTCGTTCCACGTCAGCAGCTTTAGTGTGGCATCGGCTGTAATGGGCCGCGTGGCATCCATCACTTGTCCGTTTACTTCGGCCGCCAGCACATTTCTGGCCAGCCCTTCACTAATGCTTTTTGCGATGCCCAGAGCGGTAATCCCCGATTCATACGATCGAACCGAGCCGTCGGGCAGTGTGATGTGGATCATAAAAAATGTTAAAAATGAGGGGCAAAGATAAGCAAAATGCCACCTGCCTGCGGAGAGAACTCCATCTTTATCCATCAACCGGCAGCCTGCGGCCTTAATGCTCTTGGTGTTTTGGGCGCATGCCTCGCTGGGCTGTGCAATGGCCTGCATATTGGCCGTTTGAATGTGAAAATGGATACAAATTGAAAAACCAGAAAATTTTAGATTGTTGATTAAATTTTGAGGGGGTGTTGAAAGAAAAAATGCAAAAATTTGGAGTTAACCCCCTTCGTTTTACCTTTGCACCCCGAAAAAACATAAAAAATGTCAACCATACGTTTTCGGGCACTCGAGTCCCTTATCAATCGGGAAACTTTTAAGGCGGAGATTCAGCCGGAGAAGATTTCGTCGTATTTCGGCAAGCATGTATTTGGCGATAAGCTCATGCAGGAGTACCTCAGCAAAGAGGCTTATGCGAAGGTGAAAGACGCCATCGACAACGGTACGCAGATTGAACGCCACGTGGCCGATCAGGTGGCGGCCGGCATGAAGGCCTGGGCCATGAACCACGGCTGCACGCATTATACGCATTGGTTTCAGCCGCTCAACGGAGCAACGGCCGAAAAGCACGACGCCTTTTTTGAGCCTACGCCCGATGGTGTGGCCATTGAGAATTTCTCGGGATCGAACCTGATTCAACAAGAGCCCGATGCCTCTTCGTTCCCCAGCGGAGGCATCCGAAACACCTTCGAAGCGCGCGGCTACACGGCCTGGGACCCCAGCTCGCCGGCCTTCATCATTAGCGGCACACTGTGCATTCCTACCATCTTCGTATCGTACACCGGCGAGGCGCTCGACTTTAAAACTCCGCTGCTTAAGGCGCTGCACGCGCTCGACAAAGCCGCTGTGGATGTATGTCAGTACTTCGATAAAAATGTAACCAAGGTAACGGCCACACTCGGCTGGGAACAGGAGTATTTTCTGGTGGATGAGGCCTTGTACCACGCGCGTCCCGACCTTTCGCTCACCGGTCGCACCTTGTTTGGTCACTCACCGGCTAAAGGGCAGCAGCTCGAAGACCATTACTTTGGTTCTATTCCGGCCCGAGTAACCGCTTACATGCGCGATTTTGAAGAGGAGTGTTTGTTATTGGGCATTCCTATCCGCACCCGTCACAACGAGGTGGCCCCTAACCAGTTTGAGTGTGCGCCCATTTTCGAAGAGGCGAATCTGGCGGTTGACCACAACCAACTGCTCATGGATGTGATGACCAAAGTGGCGCGCAAGCATCGTTTCCGTGTGCTTTTGCACGAGAAGCCTTTTGCCGGCATCAACGGTTCGGGCAAGCACAACAATTGGTCGTTGGCTACCGATACGGGTAAAAACCTGCTGAGTCCGGGGAAGACTCCAAAGAACAACCTGCAATTCCTTACCTTCTTTATTAATATCGTGAAGGCGGTGCATACCCATGCCGACTTGCTGCGTGCCACCATTGCTTCGGCGGGCAACGATCACCGATTGGGTGCCAACGAAGCGCCGCCGGCCATTATTTCGGCCTTTATTGGTTCACAGCTTACTTCGGTGCTCGACGAGTTGGAGAAAAAGGTGAAGTCGACCGGAAAGATGACGCCTGACGAAAAAACTGAGCTTAAGCTGGGTATCGGAAAGATTCCACAAATTCTGCTCGACAATACCGACCGCAACCGTACCTCGCCCTTCGCCTTTACAGGCAATAAATTCGAGTTCCGTGCGGTGGGTTCATCGGCCAACTGTGCATCGGCTATGATTGCGCTCAATACCATCATGGCCCAGCAGCTAAAAGAGTTTAAAGCCGAGGTGGATGCGCTGATTGCGAAGAAGAAGTTAGACAAGGACGAGGCGATTTTCCAGGTGCTTCGTCAGTACATTACCGATTCGAAGGCCATCCGTTTCGAGGGCAATGGTTACTCCGACGAGTGGGTGAAGGAAGCCAAGAAGCGCGGCTTGAACAATTTCGCCAAGACGCCTGAGGCGCTCGATGCCCTGGTTTCGAAGCAGACCTTGGCCTTGTTTGAGTCGAACAACGTGTTGAGTCACCGCGAATGTGAAGCCCGCCACGAGATTCAGCTGGAGATGTACACCAAAAAGATTCAGATTGAATCGCGGGTGATTGGCGATTTGGCGGCGAACCACATTATTCCTACCGCATTGAAGTATCAGTCGATGCTGGTAAACAATGTGCAGGGATTGAAGAACATTCTCGATGCGAAGGCTTTCCAGAAGGCTGCGCAGGCTCAGTTGGAGATTATTACGGAGATTTCGGAGCATGTGTCGGTCATCAAAAAAGCGATCGACGACATGATTGAGGCGCGCAAAGTGGCCAATAAAATTGGCGATGCCCGCAAGCAAGCGCAAGAGTATTGTTATAAGGTTCAGCCTTATTTCGAGACCATTCGCTACCATGCTGATAAGCTTGAGCTGTTGGTGGATGACGAAATGTGGTGTTTGCCAAAATATCGTGAGATGTTGTTCATTAACTGATTTTTGATTTCAAATGCGCTTATTTTCAGCGCATTGTAGATAAACTCCGCATCAGGTCGGCGATTTTTTGTCCCTAAGCGGAGTTTTTTTATGCCTTAGGAATCACAACAACTTTTTTGCAGGTGATACTTTTTTTTAATTTAGCCAGCCGTATTTGAAACTAACCACACACATGCTTCAGATTTTTAGACAAATTTCCTTTGCTGCGATTCTTCTCATTTTAGCCGCCGGCTCGTTGAACGCTCAGCGTAAGAAGGTAGATGCTGCCGACCGATTGTACAACAACATGGAGTACTACGAGGCGCTCAACGCGTACAAAAAAGCCATGGAAGGGCTCAAAGGAAACAAAGCACTTAAGGCTGAGCTTACTTACAAGCAGGCCATGTGCTACATGATGACCAACGACCCGAAAAAAGCGGAGGTTTGGCTTCAGAAAGCCATTAAAGCGAAATATCAGGATCCGGAGGCCATTCTCAATCTGGCTGATGTGATGCGCATCAATGGAAAGTATGACGAAGCTTTGGCCGAATATGAAAAGTATGTGAAGCTTAAGCCCGATGATGCCCGAGGAACCACAGGCGTAGAGAGCTGTAAGTTGTCGGTTAACTGGAAGAACAATCCAACCAAGCATCAGGTGGGTAATGTTCAGCCATTGAACAGTAAGTATGATGACTTCTCTCCGATTTACAGCCGGAAGAACTTTAACGAAATCATCTTCACATCCAGTAGAGAGGGTACCATTGGTAACGGTCAGGACGGTTGGACAGGTGAGGCATTCTCAGACTTGTTTGAAGCCAAGGTTGACAAGAATGGAAAGTGGAGTGTTCCTACTTCTTTCAAGGAACCATTGAATTCTAAGTTTAATGATGGTTCGGCTTCTTTGAATGCGAAGTACTCCACAATGTTCTTTACCCGTTGCGAGTACGACAAGAATAAAATCAAGGGTTGTCAGGTATATACCACCAAAAAGAAAGGGAACAATTGGGATGAGCCAGTATTGGTTCCATTCGCCGAAGATACCTTTACCGTTGGGCACCCATGGGTATCGGAAGATGAGCAGACTCTGTACTTTGCATCAAATATGCCCGGTGGCTTAGGTGGCCGCGACATTTGGATGGCTAAGTATGAGAAGAAGTCGCGCAGCTGGGGCAAACCGATTAACCTCGGCCCTCAGGTAAATACTGCCGGCGACGAACTTTTCCCAACCTTGCGTAACGATTCTACCTTATATTTCTCTTCCAATGGTCATGTTGGCATGGGTGGTTTGGATTTGTTTGAAGCCAAACTGGCCGGTGGCAAATGGGGTTCGGTTGCTAATTTGAAGTTTCCTTTGAATTCTTCGGGGGATGACTTTGGTATTATCTTCCGCGGTAAGCAGGAAAAAGGCTTTTTCTCATCTACCCGTGAAGGTGGAAAAGGGGGCTCAGACATTTATGAATTTGCGGTTCCTCCGGTACTTTTCACTTTAGGTGGTACTGTTTTCGATTTCGAAAGCAAGCAACCTGTTGAAGGAGCAAAGGTGAGCATGGTTGATCAGGACGGAATGACCTTCGAGGCCATCACCGATAAAATGGGGATGTACTACTTCGACAACACCAAGTTTAAGGAAGACAACACCTACCAAATCAATGTAACTGCGTCCAACTACCTCGGCGACAAAGGCACCGAAACTACCAAAGGGGAAAATGTGAGTTCAGACCACAAGAAGGACTTCTTCATTAAGCCTGTAAAGGTGGAGCGTGCGATTCGTCTGCCTGAGATTCTGTACGACTTGGGTAGTGCAACCTTGCGTCCTGAGTCAAAAGACTCATTGTCGGGATTGATTACCACTCTTCGCGATAACCCGAACATTACCATCGAATTGATGTCGCACACCGACTCACGGGGTTCTGCCAAGTCGAACATCGAACTTTCTCAGGCTCGTGCCCAGTCGGTGGTAAATTACCTCATTGAGCAAAAGATCGACCCGGCTCGTCTTGCTGCTAAAGGTTATGGTGAAACCCGTTTGTTGAACAAGTGTAAGGATGGCGTGAAGTGTACTGAAGAGGAGCACCAGCGTAACCGCCGTACTGAATTCCGCATTACCAGCTTCACTTTTGTGCCTAAGGAAGGGTCGCCTGAGTTTGTGGCACCAAAAATTGAGACCGTAGACGAAGATGAGACCATCGAAACGGATGTTCAGGAGCAACAGCGCGAGAACATCAAAATCGATACTCCTCCGGCTCCTCCGGCACCACCAAAAAACTAAGCAAAGTTTTCAGCTTTCATTCACAACATCCCGCCCATCACAGCGGGATGTTGTTATTTTGTACCATGAGCAATCTCAATCGATATGGCCTTCGCGGCGTTTCGGCCGATAAGGAAGATGTCCATGCTGCTATCCGCCACACTTCCAAAGGACTGTTTCCAAAAGCCTTTTGCAAGGTTGTACCCGACACGCTAACGGGCGACGATCAGTATGCGCTGATTATGCATGCCGATGGCGCCGGAACAAAGTCGTCGCTGGCCTATCTTTACTGGAAAGAAACAGGCGATTTATCGGTTTGGCGTGGCATTGCTCAGGATGCCCTGGTGATGAATACCGACGATTTGCTTTGTGCCGGTGTTACGGGAAACATTTTGGTTTCGTCGACCATTGGCCGAAATAAAAACCTGATTCCCGGGGAGGTGATTTCTGAAATCATTCGGGCGAATCAGGAGCTTGTTGATTGGTTCAACGACCAGGGAATTTCGATGGTGCTTACCGGCGGTGAGACTGCCGATGTGGGCGATCTGGTGCGGACCATCATTGTAGACTCAACGGTTACCGCGCGGATTCGGCGCGATGAAGTGATTGACAATGCCCGGATCCGGCCTGGCGATGTGATTGTTGGTTTAGCCTCATACGGGCAGGCCAGCTACGAGCAGGAATACAATGCCGGCATGGGTAGCAACGGACTCACCTCAGCCCGACATGATGTTTTTCACCATGAGTTGGCCTCGCGGTTCCCGGAAAGCTTCGATCCGCTGGTACCTGAAAGTTTGGTGTACAGCGGAAAATACAAGCTTACGGATATCCATCCCGGCACGGGCCAAACCATTGGAAAGATGGTGCTTTCGCCCACCCGTACGTATGCGCCGGTGATTGCAGCCATCCTGAAAGCATACCGCAGTCAGATCCACGGGATGATTCATTGTTCGGGTGGTGGCCAAACCAAGATTCTCCATTTTTCGGGCGACTACACGGTCGTGAAGGATTCGCTGCTTCCGGTTCCCCCGCTGTTTACGCTCATTCAGGAGGCTTCAGGCACAGCGTGGAGCGAGATGTACAAGGTGTTTAACATGGGGCACAGGATGGAGCTGTACCTTCCCGAAGAACTGGCCGATGAAGTCATCAGTCTTTCGCGCTCCTTTGGCATAGAAGCCCAACGCGTAGGCTATGTGCAGGAAGGACCACGGCAACTGTTGCTGAAAACGCCTCATGGTGAGTTTAGCTACGGTGCGAATGCCTAATTTCGCGCCATGGAAGAAAACACCCTGTTGGAAAGACTCAATGCCATCCATGCCCGCTTTCAGGAGGTGGAGAAGCTGCTTTCCGATCCGGCTGTAATCGCCGATATGAAGCGATTCAGCAAGCTAAATAAAGAATACAAGGATTTAGGTCCGGTGGTAGATGCCCGGAACCAATACAGCAATACCCTCATTTCGATTCAGGAGGCACGGCAGATTATTGCCACCGAGAAAGACCAGGCCTTTATCGATATGGCCCGTGAAGAGCTGGAGCTGAGCGAGCAACGTAAAATCGAGCTCGAAGAAGAAGTTCGACTTCTACTCATTCCCAAAGACCCTGAAGACGACAAAAATGCTCAGTTGGAGATTCGTGCCGGTACAGGTGGCGATGAAGCCTCGATTTTTGCCGGCGATTTGGCCCGGATGTACCAGCGCTACTGCGACAGCAAAGGCTGGCGGGTAGAGGTGCTCGAAGAAAATGAAGGCACCATGGGTGGTTACAATAAAATAGTGATGGAGGTGAGCGGCGAAGGGGTGTATGGAATTCTGAAGTATGAGTCGGGTGTGCATCGGGTACAACGTGTGCCGGCCACCGAAACTCAGGGAAGGGTGCATACCTCGGCTGCCACGGTGGTGGTGCTGCCCGAGGCCGATGAGGTGGATGTGGTGTTGAATCCCGCCGATATTGAAATGCAGACCTCGCGCTCTGGAGGTGCCGGCGGACAGAACGTAAACAAGGTAGAAACCAAGGTGCAGCTTACCCATAAGCCTACGGGCATTGTTGTGGTGTGCCAGGTAGAGCGGAGCCAGCTGGGCAACCGCGAACGCGCCATGGTTATGCTGCGCACCAAGCTTTACGAGCTCGAATACTCCAAGCATATCGACGCCATTGCGAAGAAGCGTAAAACGATGGTTTCAACCGGCGACCGTTCGGCTAAAATCCGCACGTACAACTACGCCCAAAGCCGGGTTACCGATCACCGCATCGGCATGTCGGTATACAACCTGCCTGCATTTATGGATGGCGACATTGAAGACATGATCAAGGCGCTACAGTTGGCCGAAAATGCCGAAAAGATGAAGGAAGGAGCGCTGTCGTGACGCGCGCCGGGCTGTTGGAAAACATCCGCAGTCGCCGCTCTTACCTTTGTGTGGGGCTCGACACCGACCTGGAGAAGCTTCCTTTCGGATTGAGTCGCGATGCAGAGGGCATTCTTGCATTTCACCAGTCGATTATCGAGGCCACTGCGCCATTTTGCGTGGCCTACAAGCCTAATCTGGCCTTTTTTGAAGCCATGGGTCCCGAAGGCTGGCGGGTTTTTGAGGAAACACTCAAGATGATTCCATCTACCCATCTGGTCATTGCTGATGCTAAGCGTGGCGACATTGGAAACACTTCGGAGCGCTACGCCCGGGCCTTTTTCACCCGCTACAACTGCGATGCGCTCACCATCGCGCCGTACATGGGCAGCGATTCGGTAAAGCCTTTTCTCGGACATCAGGGCAAGTGGGCCGTAATGCTGGTGCTCACTTCCAACCCCGGCGCCGATGATTTCGAGCAACTCTTGTTGGCCAATGGAAAGCGGCTTTACGAAGAGGTGGCCGACAAGGCGATGGAGTGGGGGAGTCCCGACGAGTTGATGTTTGTGGTTGGCGCCACCCGGGTAGAACTCCTGAAAGCCCTCAGAGCGCGCTGCGAGCCATATTTTTTCCTCATTCCAGGCGTTGGCGCGCAAGGCGGAGATTTAGTGGAAGTGAGTCGTGCTGCGTTGAACAGCGAGTGCGGCATTTTGGTGAATGCCAGTCGGAGCATCCTGTATGCCTCGTCGAGCGACGACTTTGCCCAGGCCGCGGCCCGTGAAGCCGAAGCTATGCAGCAGCAAATGGCCCTGCTGTTGGCTGAAAAGGGCATTATTTAACTGGAAGCCCTTCGCCCCTCGTTTGGCGGAAATTGTATTTGTGCCTTCTTTCATCGGAGGACTCCGTTTTGATTAGGGGCGGCATTGCAAATGCCCCCCAACTGATAAATTCAGTGTGAGTTGGAGAGCGAGAGCGATTCACGTCTTTGATGATAACCTCCTTTCAGCCATAAACCCCGTTTGACCGTAAAGTATCGTCTCTCCCGCGGAGTGAGAGAGGCTCCGCCATACTCAACCTCAGCTCAACTCCTTTTGCGTACCGCGCAAAACTTGCGGCAATTTTGCCCGAATGTGTGCGTGAAGCGCAAAAGACCTTCGTGAGCAATGGTTGTAGTATTGCGATACAGATACAGTGCAACATGATTCCTGAAAGCCTGCTACAGTTTATTTGGAAGAACCAACTGTTTTCTTCTAAACAACTGCGGCTGGCTGGAGGGGATCCGCTGGAAGTGATGCATGCCGGAACATTAAACATTCATGCCGGGCCCGATTTTCAAGAGGCGAGAGTCCGCATCAACGGAACACTCTGGGCCGGTAACATTGAGATTCACGTGAAAGCCTCCGACTGGAAGCGGCATAAACACCATACCGATCCTGCTTATCGCAATGTGGTGCTGCATGTGGTGTGGGACGATGACGAGCGCATTCTCGATCCTTCCGGGAACGCGTTACCGGTATTCGACCTGAAACATTACGTGGCGGTGCCTGTTTTGGAAACCTACCGCCAACTTGAATTGGCCTCTCAGCCGATTGCCTGCCGTGGAGAACCTTACAGCGAAAACGCACACACCCGGGCCTGGCTCGACCGCATGCTGGTTGAGCGACTCCAGTCGAGAAGTCCCGAAGTGCAAAGGATTCTTGAACGCTGTCGCTTCGATTGGGAAGAGGCTGCTTACGTTTACCTCGGGCGGGCTTTTGGATTTCGGGTGAATGCTGA
>CANHCM010000019.1 GCA_947459155.1 Bacteroidota bacterium
CCCGACGCATTGATCAGGAAGGTTGTGGAACCGTACGACAAGGTGAAACTACCATCAGAGGTCACTGGGAAAATGATCTCAGGCGAATTGTGATTGTCGGCGCGGAATACATTGGTGTACCGTGGATCGAGGCTGTAACCACCTTCATTGATGACTTTTTCACAGTATGGAATGACATCCGCGTAGCGGTTCACTCCAATCATGGCTTCCGAATTCAAGTACATTTTCGCCAACAATACCTGAGCAGCAGTGCGGTTCGCACGGGCATATTCGGTTTCGCTTCTGGTAGGCAGAAGGCTTTCAATCGCCAACAATTCCGATTCGGCAAAGTTGAACAAAGTCTCACGACCGGTTTGTTCAGGAAACTCTGTGCCCGGAAAACGATTTTCATCGGTGATGTCGGGAATGTTTCCGAAGATATCGATGGCGTGGAAAATGCTCAAAGCGCGGAGGAAACGGGCCTCAGCACGGTAAGTGCGAATCTTGGCTTTATCGGCATCAGAGAAGCCGCGATCATCCAACAACTCGTCGGTTGTTTGCTTGATGAACTCATTGCAAGAGGTAATTTGATACAAGAAACGGAGGTAACCTCCACGAACCCACTGGTTACCATCCGACCAGGTCCATTTTCCTAAATCAGGAATACCTGTATCGTTCCAACGGCACTTTGCTTCATCAGTAGGCAACTCTTGCAAGTTCCAGAACATCCGCAGGTACTGCGAAAACCCTTCGTCGACAATGCTGGTCGCGATATCGGCGTTACCGGCCGGACCAGATTGTCCGGTTACGGCAAGCCCGGCATACAGCTTGGCCAACACGTGAATGTAATTCTTCGGATCCTTGTAAATCGTCGCCGAAGTTTGCTCGTAAAATGGCTCACGGTCCAGGTCTTTCAGGCAAGACGAGAGTAGGAAAGCTACTGTGAGACTAAAAATCAGTGATATTCTTTTCATGGTCTGCTTGAATTAGAATTGGAAATTAGCACCAACAGAAATTGTTCTTGGGCGCGGGTAGATCGCGTTGTCGATACCGCTGAAGATTTCCGGATCGATACCGCTGTAACGCGAAATCACCGCTAAGTTCTGCACTGCTCCAAAAACACGCACGTTGATTTTCTTGTTCATCACCGGCCCAAAATTGTAGCCAATGGTAATATTGTCCAGACGTAAGAAGTTTGCCTTCTCAACGTAATAGTCAGATTGCAGTTGACGGCTTTGGAAATCAGTTTCTAATACATTCACCGAGCCGTTATTCACATTGCCTTGTGGCGAAATGATGTTCTCTTCAACACCGGTGTTTGAGTTAAAGTTGTTGTACACATAGTTTCCGAAGCTTGCCCGGGCAACCATGCTCATTGTCCAACGCTTGTAACGCACTGAGGTGTTAAAGCCCAACAACAACTGTGGCTGTGGGTTCTTGTAACGGTAGCGATCCTGGTCGTTGATGATTCCATCACCATTCAAGTCTTCGTAGGCGTCCAAAAGGGTGTACGGATTGCCATCCGCATCGAGGTCGCCGGCTTCAATGGGGTTTCCGGCCGCATCGTAGCGTTGCTTATACACAAAGAATGTATTGATGGGGAAACCAACCGTATTCACTTGAATAAAGCTACCTACGTTACCGGCAATACCGCCGGTTTCTGTACCCAAATCGCTGGGGTCATCAAAGCGGTCGAGCGCCAAAACCTCATTGCGGTTGATAGTAGCATTCACACCCACTTGCAATTCGAAGTTCTTCTTCATCACCGGAACCGTGTTCAAAACCACTTCCACACCGCGGTTTTCAATAGAACCTACGTTGGTTAACACGCGGGTTCCGAAGTTAATCCCGGCAGGAATGGTAATTTCAGCAATCAGATCGGTAGTTTGCTTGTAATACACGTCGATGGCACCATTGATACGCCCGTTAAAGAATCCGAAGTCGAGCCCCCCGTTGTAGGTAGTGGTAGACTCCCAACGGAAGCGTGGATCGTAAACGTTTGGACGAAGGGTGTAGAACCACTGATTACCAAACTGGTACTGAGCAGTAAGCTCTCCCTGAACGTACAATGGAAGGAAGTTGAAGTTGTTTCCTACGTCTTGCTGACCCGTAACACCATAACCAAGTCGTAACTTGAGGTCGCTAAGGTTCTTCATTTTCTTGAAGAATTTTTCCTCACCAATTCTCCAGGCTAAAGCAGCCGAAGGGAAAAGACCCCAACGCTCTTCTGGGGCAAAGCGTGAAGATCCATCATTACGTAGTGTAACGGTAAGCAGGTACTTCTGATTGAAGGTGTAATTCAAGCGACCGTAGAACGAAATCAAAGTGTTTTGCGCCTTGGCAAATGGGAAGATAGGTGCTTGCGAACCCACAATGGTATCGCCCTGGCCATCCACCTCGCGAATGTTTGGCGACTCAAAATACCAGTCCTGGTAAGAGTAACCACCGATTACATCCACAACACTCTTAATCTTGGTAAACTCCTTCTTGTAGTTCAGATAAAATTCGAGGAGTTTGTTTTGTCTGCGCTGCTCGTATTCGCGGAAACGACCGGTATTCTGCAATGAATAAACAGAAGCCGCTGAGTCCTGAATGGTCACCGAGCCGCTGCCGTTTGAAATGTCATAGCCGGCATTGAGGTTAGCCCGCAGTTCAGGGAGGAAATGGAATTTGTAATCGGCCTGAATGTTACCGATATGCCTTGCTACATTGCTCACGTCTTCCTGCATTTCAATTAAAGCTACAGGATTTCGAGGGGTGAGTGGGTTAGGAATTAATCCCGACTGCCATTCGAAGAATCCGCCAAAGCGATCCGATTCGGTACGAACCGGTTGAGTAGGATCGAAAGCTACTGCGGCACCAATTGCACCCTGATTCGCAAAGAAGCTGTTGCTCAGAGTCGACTTTTGGTTGATGTCGAGGCGTAAATGATCTTTGAAAAAGCTTGGATTTAGGTTGATGTTTGCAGTGGTCCGCTGCATATTGTCCTTCATCAGGATACCATTTTGGTTCAGGTAACCCACCGAAAGACGGTAAGGCAGCTTCTTTAGGCCTCCCGAGAAAGTCAACAAATTATCAGAAGAAATCGCATTGCGATAGATTTCTCGCTGCCAGTCGGTATTGGCGGTTCCAAGGGTTGGCGCCAGAGCCGGATTTACCCGGTTTACGTATTCACGCATCTCATCACCCGTGAAGACATCCGCATAACGCGCAACAGTCGAGATAGAGTTCACCGTGTTGAGCTCAACCTTAAATCTGGAATCGCTTTTCCCTTTTTTGGTGGTGATGATCACAACCCCGTTAGAAGCCCGCGAACCGTAAATAGCCGTTGCGGAGGCATCTTTCAGAATGGTGATATTCTCAATATCGTTCGGGTTGATTAAGCTCAAGGGGTTGGGAGAGCCGGCAATACCATCGTTGGCCACCGGAACTCCATCAATTACAATGAGTGGATCATTCGAGGCGTTCAACGACGAGCCACCGCGGATACGTATCGTACTTCCCGACCCCGGATTACCTCCATTAGGTGTAATCTGTACACCGGCTGCCTTACCCAAAATGAGTTGCTCAGGCGTGTTGAGGTTACCTTGCTGGAAGTCTTTAGAATTCAACGAAACCACCGAACCAGTGAGGTCTTTCTTCTCAGTCGATCCATAACCTACCACAACCAATTCCTGAAGATCGTTGGCAACAGGTTTTAGTTTGAGGTCTTTACTTACGGTTTGGCCTTTGGGGACATTCACCTTAAAAACCTGCTTCTCATAACCGAGAAAGCTGGCCTCCAGCGTGTACTCCCCTTCCTTGGTCAGTTTGATGGTGTACTTCCCGTCGAGGTTCGTGGTGGAGCCAATTGAGGTAGATTGAACGCGCACCGCGACACCAATGAGTGCCTGGTCGTTTTCATCCACCACACTTCCGGTAATTACTTGAGCCATCGACCGCCCACCCAGCAACAATAAACTGAGGATCAGCGGGATGCGTAGCATACTTCTCATAGGCATGGATCGTTTGTTTGAGTTTGAAATTATGGTTGTTTGACAATTTTCGTAGTGTAAACCTGGCCTCCTTGCTCTACGCGGCAGAGGTAAAGCCCGGTGGGCAGATGACCAGTCTCGATGCGAATAAGTTCATCACCATTGTTGGGACGCTGATAAACCTGCTTGCCTGAAATGTCGTACAAGCTAATCATCGCATTACGGCCACCCAGCGGAAGCATTACATTCACTTCGTTTTGTGTCGGATTCGGGAATACCAGAATCTCGGCCTTGCCTTCAATATCTTCGATGTTGTTAGGCTCTCCGCCGTAATCGTTGGCCGGAGGCACCACACGCTGGTTCAGGTACACGCGGTATTCGCCGGCAGCAAGGTTGAACGTCCAGTTGTTGTTGGTAATGTTGATGCTATCACCGCTGAGGTACTCGTACCACTTACCGGTTTGGGTAAAATTCACATTGATGCTTCCACCTACCACATCGAAGTTACCGATGATGATTGCATCGAGGTTGTTGCTATCGAAACGGAGCGACTTCATATAACCGCCTAAGTCCATCCCAACACCCAAATCGCGGAATACAGGGAAGGTAGTTTTCAAGTAGTGCAGCTTACGATAGGTATCGTATACCTTGCGTCGGTTGATGTTGTCGTAGTAATACCACATCACCGGCTTGGCCGCTGTGCGACAGTTTTCGTTAATGGTTCCGTTTGGACAGCGGTTGATCGACTGATCGTAGCCCACTTCGCCAAACTGCCACAGCATTTTCGGACCCGGAAGCGGAATCAGGAAGCAAGCCACCAGCGACATACGCTCGAGTGCAGTAGCCAAATTGCGGGTGTTGTAGCCACCACTGCTGTTTCCGAAGTTCAGATTCTTGTACATCAGGCGCTCCTCGTCGTGGCTTTCGGCGTACTGAACCATTCCGTAGTTGTTCCATCCGCGGTGATTAGGCGTAGTGTGGTAAAGGTTCTGATTATTGCCATTGAGCCAACCCATGGCCGCTTCGTAATACTGGTTAGAACCCTTGGCCCAAACCATCATGCCGGCATTGGCAAACACTACCTCTTCGTCCCAGTTGCCCAAGTGCTCCAGAATCATGTACGGATCATTAGAAACAGCGCGACAATGGTTCACATAGTCGAAGATGATGTTAATCCGGCTTTGATCGTATTGATTCCAGGCTCCTACATTCGAGCCGGTGTTCACCTGGGTAAAGCCCTTGCTCAAGTCGAAGCGGAAGCCATCGAGTTTATACTCGGTGAGCCAGAACTCCATCACGTCTTTGAAGAACTGACGAGTAGCGGGTGCCTCATGGTTGAAGTCGTATCCAACAGAGAACGGGTGAGTCGCAATTGGATTTAACCATGGGTTGTCGGGTGTTGGTTGGCCGAACTCGCCTGCGTTAGGGTCAAAGTACATTTGAACCATTGGGTTTTGTCCGAAGGCGTGGTTATACACCACATCCACAATCACAGCCATGCCATGCTTGTGACATGAATCAATCAACTCCTTAAACTTATCCTTTGTTCCATAGGCCTTGTCGAGGGCAAAAAAGAACGATGGGTTATAGCCCCAACTGTCGTTCCCTTCAAACTCTCCTACTGGCATAAACTGCACGGCATTCACCCCCAATGTTTTCAAATATCCTAAGCGATCGAGTACTTCCTGATAGCTGCGTGTATTGGTAAAGTCGCGTACATGAAGTTCGTAAATAATGAGGTCTTCCTTAAGTGGCTTAACCCAGGTATAAGAGTCGTCCCATTCGTACTCACTACGTTCTGTGGTGCGTAAAACCCCAACAATGCCTTCGGCTTTTCCTTCCGGGTATGGAGGAAGATTAGGGTACACGCTTTCAGGAATCCATTGGTCGTTCCAAGGATCGAGAATCTTCTCCACATGGGCATCAGTTACTCTCAAGCCTTGCCAATCGATGTGGTATTGGAAGGCATAATCGGTCGATGGTTCAAGGTTGTTGATTTGGAGCCAGAAAAATTGACCATCAGCCGTTCGGTTCATGCGATAAGCCGGGTCGTAGGTCCAGTTGTTGAAATCGCCCAGTACATAAACAAACTGCTTACCCGGGGCTCTAAGCTGAAGGTAAGCAGTGGAATCGTTTGGATAAACAATGCCTTCACGTCCAAAGGAAGGAATGGCCGAAATGTTCACCGGAAAATGGGGCGTGAATCGGATCGTATCGTGCACAATCTGCGCCCCGTTATTTGCGGTAAACACCAGTGTGTGTAAAGCATCGCTAAGGGTCGAAGGATCGAGGGTGTAATTGAGAATGGTTGTTCCCGCATCCGACAATACTGAGTTCCCGTCGAGGGTGAATTCCAGAATCGCGGCACCCGAGCTCTGACCCGTAAAGGTGATGCTTTCGGTGGTTGGAATGAGCAAGCTGCCTTGGTTGTGTGAGGTGATGCCCGCCGCAAAGGAGGTGGTGGGCAGATCTACGAAAATGTCGCCGTTTGAAGAGGTTTTTCCTTCCAGGCTTCCGGTCGCATTTCTAAACACCATGCAAAAACGCGAAATCACCGCTGCAGTAGGAATGGTAGCGTTGGTGTTGTTGTTTTCGTTGAACCAGCCTCTGATGCTGGGTGCAATTTCAAGGGTGTAAATATCGCTGTTGTCAACCCGGGTCATCTCAACCCGTGTATCTGCCGTTCCCCAGTTTCCAACTACGTATTGCCAGTTGTTGCCGTTAACGGTAAGACCAATGTGCGCGTAAACCTTTTGTCCTGCAGGGAGTCCGGCCAAACCGCCGTTCCCTTGAGAAGCATCAAAGGTGATCGTCACCGGAGTGTTACTTCCGGGAAAAGGAGGAGTTAACGATACAAGTGTTTGGGCAACACCAACGGCCTGCGAAATAAACATTAGGCCAAGAAGAAATAGTAAGGATCTGGTTTTCATAACGGGTCTCACACATCAACAGTTTAAACCCCGAAATTAGGAAGTTAAGTGTTATTTATACACTATTCACCAAAATAAACCTGTTTAATAAATTCGTAAAGCGCTGAAAAATAAGTCATTAAAATTAACAGTGCGGTCGATTTTTGCCCTTTAAAAGGTGTCCATTTACACCCAATTCCGAACCTAAACTCCATTTCCGGAAGAAGAGAATTGCGCCTTTCGTGTAATTCTTTTCCTGTGTTGCACAGATGGCCGCACGCTTTCTCCCAAGCTGATAAACTACGCTTGATGGCCATCAGGGCCGAAGCCCTGCATAATTTTTACCCCTGGCAAACAGGTTTTACTTAAGCTTTACCGCTGGAGAATGAGCTTTTGTGTTTCCAATGACCCCTTACTCAGGCGTTCAACGAGGTAAACACCCGACGTCGTAACAGCAGGAAAATAAATGGTCTGTAATTGCTGATTGACAGTATGTTCCGCAATCAATCGACCACTGATATCGCGAATCCGCAACAAAGCTTGCTCATCGGTACTGCTTTTCACGAAGAAGGAGCCCTGATTAGGATTAGGGAAAATCAACCAGGTATTCTCGAAATTCGCCGAAGTGATTGATGTTGCATCCGCTTGTGGTGGAAGACTAATAAAATCTACCCATGCCGCATCTTGTAAATCAGCAATCATCTCATCCTTCGTATAAATCCAGGCCAGATCATGGGTTCCGGCTGAAATCGGGAACCCAACTTCCGCCCAATCCTCAAAGCCAGTCCAGGAGGCTTGTTCAACACCATCGATGTAGAAACGCAGGAAATCCCAGCCATCTTCGCAAGAAACACGACGGAAAAACCGAACCTCGCCGGCCTCTGCAGCTTCAAACGTGAGTGTGAGCTCCGACTGCTGATTGTCGCCAATACTTCCCGACTTCATGGAGGCAAAGCCTTCATACTTAATCTGTCCATCTTCTGTCCATGGATTGGCACCGTCAACCGCCCAGTTTAATCCCGATTGACCTTCCCAGTCTTCCACCAATTGGTTAATGCGTAGGGTCATCGTTAAGTCATCACCATGCGTTTGATAATTCGCCAGATATTGCACCGGAAGCTCAGCCCCGGCTGGAATATCAGCATTCAAAACAAAGGTGTAACTGTGCGTTTGTGTGCCCCCAATCGAGAGGGCTGTTTGGCTTGTTACTGACGGTGGATTGCTCACGTATGGCATCCCGAAACTCAGCGTACCTTCGCCCGATTGAGTGGCGCTATGCCCGAGATTGGCCACTGTAAAGCTCAAACTGAGGGTTTCTCCTTCATCGGGACGGTTATTGCCATTTCCGCTCACTTCACCCAACGTGTAATTGAGAATCTGCACGCGAGGCGCTTGCAATTCGATGGGGAAAGTAACATTCCAGAGGTTTCCGTTTTCGTCGGCCAATTGCAGCTGAAAATTCGCCACCGTTTGGTCGGGAACGGCATTGTTGACCGAAAAACTGAAGCAGCTCGAAGAGGTGAATAGCGTTTCGCTACCTGCATTGGCGAAAACACAAGCCAATCCGGGATTATTCAGTTCAACCCACTGAGAGTTCTCACTCAATGTTCCGGTAACCAATCCAATCACAGGAGTGCCAATGTTTTCCACCCGTATTTCGAGGTCTACCGTTTCGCCATAATCGGCCAGCTGGTTGTTGTTGCCCAGTGGATCGCTTACTACGGCCGCCGAGAAGACCAGGAAGGGCGCCGATGTTGACTCAACACTGATACTTCCGCTGTAAGGTGAGTAATTAAAGGCGGTTGCAGTTACTGAGATGGGCGAGGCAGAAGCGATTGGAAGCACCGTAAAGTCGGCCAGGCCATTGGCACTCACCACAGAACCGAGTAAAATGCCATCCTGAACCAGTGTGACCCGCGCTCCATCTACCGAACACTCTACCTGCAAGGTGGTTTGTCCAATGTAGGCCGTAGCCGGATGACTCACCGTCATGGCCATTGGAGTTGTTGTACGCAGAAGCAATGTTGGGTCGCCGAAAAGATGCCAGGTGTCGGTCATTTCATCACCCGCAGCCCCGTAATCATCGTTCATCTTCATGCAGCCATTCAGGCTGATGGCTCCAAATCGCCGGCTGGTAGCCTCGGGTATCAAGCCGCAGAGAATATCAACCATCTCGTCCTGCGCAGCCATGGGTGGGTTCCAACTTTGGTTTATGCTCGACATGAGCACCGAGGCCGCTCCGGTAGGTTGACCATTTTGCGTGGCACGCATCCAGGCTTCGGCGAAACAGGTTCCATTGTCGAATTCTCCGTTCACGCAGGCCACCGACCAAATCACCGGCAACATTCCGGGATTCTGAAGCTGTGCAATGTCGCCATTGCTAAAGCCTGAGGTCCCAAATGAGCTCGAAGAGCCATGTCCGGTGTAAAGTACCAAGCCGGTGCCTTGCTCAAGCACCGATTTCAAATCGGCCGGCTCAGGCCACGTTGGTGCATCGGCTCCGCCCTGGTCGCCTTCGTAGAGCTCATGCCCCGTTACATAGGTGAAATCGAGCAAGTCTTCGAGCATCAATCTGGAATGTTCGTAGTCGAGCTCATCATCGTCGCCAGGGCCTTCTTGAGAGGCAATGCCCACTGCGGCTGAGAAGTGATTTCCCGACGTGGCCTGCTCATACTGTAGAAAGCGCTGTAGCTGGGTTTCCACCTGTGGAAGGGTCTCTGCCGAGATTCTTCCGACCATAACCTCCGGATAGGCATCGTTACCGACCAAATAGCCGTAACTGGGGTCTGACTTACCGCCGCTGCGGGTTGGGGAAGGAATTTGTGCAATATCGCCCACCAGCAATACATACTGCAGCCCCGAGCCTTCGTAACGCTCGCGGATTAAATCGCTAATGTTAGCGATTGTCGGCACTTGTGAAGCGGGTACCACTTCGGTTTCGATGCCACAACGGAGTTTCCACAAGCGAAACTCGTCCAAGGCCGCAATGAAAGGGTCGTGAGCAATAATGAGCATGCGGCTTCCTTCGGCAAGGGCCTCATAACGCGCTGAATTGGCATTGATAAAGTTGCGAAGCGCAATATTCTTCTCCTCCTGACTAACCGCAGTGTGCGTGGTGAGTGGATTGAGCACAGGCACGGAGCTGTTGGCATCAACACGAATCACAAGAGTGCTGTAAACCCGAAGTGTTTGGGTTTGTGGGAAATATTGGAAAGGAGAAACTTCAACTACCTGCGCCCGGGTATTGCGAAAAATATAGGGTGTTTTGAGTGAGGCCGGCGTGGCCGGATACCATTCCGTAAGTGCATAGGCATCGCCTTCAATTCGGGCAATGCTTGCAGGGTTTTGATTGCGCTTGAGGTTGCCTTTCGAAGGGGCAATGTACACCGGACTAAACTCTTCGAAGGCGGCTTCTACCACTTCGATCTGCATCCCTTCCAAATCGGGTATTTGCAGGGAGGAGTGAAAAACCGGCAAATCGGGCCTTCCTTTTTGAAGATGTGGAACAGAGCCCGGTGCAAGGATTCGATTTGCCTGAATGCCATTTTCGTTGAAGTCCTCGATGGTGTAGCTCCCCAATTCAAAGCGGAGCAAGGTGTTTCGGCCGTCCTGACCCGCCTCCAACACTTCGAATCGATTGGATTGGGCTTGCGAGCCTAGATTTATGAGCAACAAGAACAACAAGAGTGAAAAACGAACCATACAGTATTGGGCAATGAAGTGTAGTTTTTCAAAGGAAAGAAAAAATGGGTTAAAAACCGCGCTCGGGCTGGAAATTTAACATACGCATAGGCCAAAGTTTGTGCGGGTTTTCAAGCACAAAAGGCAATTCATGGCTGAACTATGAACGACGCTGCATAGAAAAAGGGAGTTGCGGAATGTGATCATCCGCAGCTCCCTTTTCATAATTAGTGCGCTGTATTTTGTAAACGCCGATTTGGAAAATTATTCGCGGCGGCCGGCCAGCAAAGAGGCGTAGTATAACAACGTGGCAATAGAACCGATCGCGGCCACTACGTAGGTCATTGCGGCCCAGTTGAGGGCATCTTTCGCCTGAGTCTGCTCTTCTCCATAGGTCAAACGGGTCGAATTTAACCAGGCCAGGGCGCGGCGTGAAGCATCGAATTCAACGGGCAAGGTGATGAGACTGAAGAGGGTTGTCATCGCGAAAAGCACAACACCAATCAGTAGTAATGCAGGGAATGTGTTAATCAGAAAAACCCCGGCCAGTAAAATCCACTGTACAATCGATGATGAGAACTGCACAATCGGTACCAATGCCGAACGCATACTCAGCCAGGCGTAGGCTTTAGCGTGTTGAACGGCATGTCCGCATTCGTGCGCCGCCACCGCAGCAGCCGCCACTGTGCGCATGTTGTACACTTCCGGACTCAGATTGACTGTTTTTTCGAGTGGGTTGTAATGGTCGGAGAGAAAGCCTTCCACAGAGATCACCTTCACATCGTAAATTCCATTGTCGTGTAACATCTTTTGCGCGACCTCAGCTCCCGTTAAGCCCGAGCTCAGATATACTTCGCTGTATTGTTTGAATTTGCTCTTGAGTCGGTACGAAACAAACCAACTGGCCGCCATGACCAGCAGGAGAATGATATAAATTCCAGGCATTGTTTTTTAGTTTTTCCAGCGCTTGTCAAACGCTGTTCCATTTGAAGAATTGTATTGAAATGGCAGATTTTCTGACAAATTGATCGGTCGGTTTAGGATTTTGTCGAAAAGCATGCGAGTGTCATAATGTCATCCCGCGTTAGCGAAAAATGCCATAATGGCTTGTTTTTGCGCTTGGAATGCAACTTGAAAGGCGGGCTTAAAAATTCAAACACCATGACACTGATCAAATTTAAAAAACCACAGCACGCGTTTTCTCCCCTGTTTCCTTCAATTTTTCAGGAAGTATTTGAATCGGGCTTCCCCGAATTCAGAGCCTCAGGCAGCCATGCCCACTTACCCTCGGTGAACATTTCCGAAACCGACCAACTGTATCACATTGAGCTGAATGCGCCTGGATTCGGAAAAGATGAAATCAACATCACTGTAGAGGAAGGCCAACTGAGTGTTGCCGGCGAAAAGAAAGTAGCCACCGAACAGAAAGAGAAGCGCTACACCCGCAAGGAGTTCAGCTATCAAAACTTCAAGCGCAGCTTCAGTTTACCCGACACCGTTGAGGAGGACCAGATCGCTGCCCGATTCGACAATGGCATCCTGCACATCGAAATTCCCAAAAAGGAAACGCCAACCCGGATCGCCCGTAAAATAGAGCTCCAATAAACCCTTTTACATCACAAGAGCCCGTTACCTTTTTGGAACGGGCTTTTGTTTTTTGGCCAATTGGGAGCAGTAACCTATGTTTACCCAATGCCACACTGGTGTATCATTTTCAATCCGGCCGCTGCCGGCGGAAAGTCGGGCCGCAGGTTAAAAGCCCTGTGCAAGCTGCTCGATCAGTCGCAAATAGAGTACACCGTAATGCAGACCCGGCAAGCGGGTGATGGCACAACGCGCTGCAAGGAGGCTCTCGCACAACAGTTTAGCCATTTCTTGGTGATTGGAGGCGACGGTACACTCAATGAGGTGGTTAATGGCCTGATGGAAAGTCACTCGGCTTCCGGCTCGGTGTTGGCCTTGCTTCCGGCCGGTACAGGCAACGATTTTGCGCGGGGAAGACAGATTCCCAAAGACCTTCAGCGATTTGTTCAGGCCTTGGCGCGAAACGATTCGGAGCTGATTGATGTGGGCCACATTGTAAATTCCCAATCCAGCCGCTATTTCATCAATATGGCCGGCGCCGGCTTCGATGCCGCAGTAGCCATCAAGGCCAACGCCTTAAAATCGGGTTGGCTTCCTGCTCAGGTGAGTTATCTGCTGGCATTGGGGCTCACTTTGTTTGGCTATCCACAATCTGAGGTTAGCCTCAATATTCAAGAACAAAAGGAGCAATTGCCTTTATTCTCGGTGTTGTGCGGAAATGGCGCTTTTGCCGGAAACGGAATGAAGCTGGCACCGGGCGCAGATTTCAACGACCAACAATTTTTTGTAACCCGAGTCAGAAAGATTTCGCCCTGGAAGGTGCTGCTGAACGTCCACCGCCTGTTCGCCGGGAGCTTCCTTCATTTCAAAGAGGTTGCTACTTATCAATGTCAAAAAATTGACATTCAAGCCGATAAGCCCATTCCGCTGCAGGCCGACGGCGAGCCTGTAGGCTTTAGTCCGGCCGAAATTCGCCTGATTCCCTCCGCCTTACGTATTTTGCGCTACTGATGTGGTTTAGAAAGGAAAAGAAAAAACGTTGGTTCATGCTCTTTAGCAGCATGGAAAAGGCCGAAGCCTGGATTCCGCTCAATAAAACTGTGCGCGTGGAGGCCGATGGTAAAATGCTGTGTATTACCCGCACAGCGGATGGCCTTTACGCCACCGACGAAAAGTGCCCACATCAAAAGCTACCACTCACACACGGCGGGTTTGTAGAGGATGGCGCTCTGGTTTGCCCCTTTCACCGCTACGCCTGGAACTTGAAAACCGGACGAGAGATCGAACGCCGCTGCGATAACATCAGCCTTTACCCCATCGAACTTCGACCCGAAGGCGTATTTGTTGGGATTTAGGCCGACCTCCTTTCAGCGATTCCTCAGTGCTAACTCGTTTATTTTAGGCCAATTGAGTAAGTCGGAAATGCAAGACACTGTAGGCGAAAAGCTTAATCCGAAAATGAATTCTGGAAGCTGAGCAAAACGAAGCAACAGGGGGGCGTGTCTGGCTCAAGAAATACACCAACGCTGTTAAATTTGTTAAACTCGTTAAGTGTTTATCAGTAGGCCCTATTTACGCATTGTGCCAATAACCTTCCATTCTTGCTCCAAATCCCAATCGGCGCGCATGTTGAGTTCCTTGCCAAACAAAAAAATCCGTTCCGGCTGCCTGCGTAATTTCCAGTCGCCGTTGGTCCACAAGCCATTAGAATCGCGGTCTTCGATAAGTCTCGCCGAATACTGCCCGGGCAGAAGTCCTTCAAAGATGAGCGTGCCGGGCCCATTGATCGACTTTCGTTCTTTCACAACACCGCTCTTATCCACCAACTCAAACACACAAGGCCCATCCGGCAAGGTCGATACATTGAAAATGAGTTTACCCAGATCTTCCGGTAAATAGTAACTCACCGAAACGGCCAATGAGTCGTTGCTTCGTCCAAAGAGATCGGTAAATGCACCTTTTAAAAATCGAACCGTTCCGGCTTTGCCTGCCGGTAACTGACGCAGCTCAGCGCTCATACTGTCTGAACTCCAAACCAGGCCTTGATACGGTAGGCTGTCGGCCCCAAAAATGGCCCATGTACGGGCTGCTTCCACGCGCGAAACGGGTGCAGAAAAGCGGAGCTTCAGGGTATCGCGGGCTCTCACTTTTAAACCGGGCTCTACCTTAACAACCAAAGTGGTGTCGACACTCCCTTTGGAACGCATGCGTCCACCACCGGCCTTAAGCACCCGCTTGGGCGAAAAAACCAGTGTGTCGGTTCTGCTTTGTTCCTTAAACACAGCCCTGGTTACAAGTATCAGACTGTCGACGGCCTCACCCGGAACCCAGAGACCAATAGAATCTTGTCCGGTTTTGAACTGAAACTGAAGCGCCTTGCCTTCTGTAGGTTTTATGCGTTGTACATTAAAAGAATCAAGCGCGATGGAGTATTTGATCTTTACTTTTCCGGGAGCTTCAAAGGCTTTTCTGAGCAGTTTTAACTTTCCGTTTTTCTCAGCAAACAGGTTGAACTCCGGCAGGTTTGTTTGCGCAGAGTCGATGCGAATCAGGTCGCTGCTAAAGGCCAGCTTCTCTTCCGGTAAAGTGAGTTTCAGGTCATTGTTTTGGTCGCTGAAGGCCAAAATCCGGTAAGCACCGGCTTTCACATTTCTTAGGGTAAAGTTGCCCGATTCATCGCAACGCGCAAAGTAGCGGGGCAACTGCACTTGCGGAATACTGTCGGCCGACGAAGTGTACATAGCCACCACCGTTTCTTTAAGTGGCGCCCGGGTGAAGGCGTCCTTCACACTCCCGCTCACTTTTAAAGTATCGAGAATGGCGCCGGTAGAGAACACATAAGGAAAATCGACCAGGGCATTGCCTTCGGTAAGGTCGGTAACCGATTTCCCAATCACCATGGTGTACGTAGTATTGGTGTCGGGCTTCTCTTTGAATCGAATTTGCAAGGTTTTACCCTTCAGGATGTACTCGGGGTTTGTGGTCAAAGGAGGCGAGATGAAGATTCCGCTGCCCCCATCCTTCAATTCGATAAACTCGTTAAAGGTCAAAGTGATGCGATCACTCAGCATGTTCTTGCTAAAGTTCGCCGGCTCGGCATTCAGAATTTCAGGAGGCGCTTTGTCGACCTGACCGCCATTGGGCGGAACCCGGCTGGCACAGGCGACCAGAACACTACAGACGAACCAAAGGACTGTTTTTTTCACCGATATACCTGAGCTGCCAAAGTGTGAACCACGCGTTCAAGACCATCTTTGTCTTGGGCATTGAAGGTGGCAAGGTGTTCACTATCAATATCGAGTACTGCTTGCACGGTTCCATGTTGATCGATTACCGGTACAACGATTTCTGATCTCGAAAGCGCGCTGCACGCGATGTGTCCTGGAAAAGCGTCTACATCATCCACAATTAAGGTTGAAGCTTGTTGCCAGGCCGCGCCACACACACCTTTACCCAAGCCAATCCGTGTGCAAGCCACCGGTCCCTGAAATGGGCCAAGCACGAGTTCATCCCCGCGAACGCGGTAAAAACCTATCCAATGGTGGCCAAATGCCTGATGCAAGGCGGCTGCAACATTGGCCATGGCCGCAATTTCATCGGTTTCGCCCTGAATCAGGCCTTCAATTTGGGGAATCAATTCGCTGTAAACCGCGGCTTTATCCGAAGCATTGGCCTGTATTTGAATCTGTTCAGCCATAATCTACCGGGCAAATCCAATTACGGCGCGTACTTCATCGAGGGTCTTCCGGGCCGAAGCCCTGGCCTTCGCGGCGCCTTCTTCAATCACAGCATTCAGATAGCTTTCGTTGGCGCCGATCTCGGCAATTTTTTCACGCAGTGGAGCGCAAAACGTCACCATGTCCTCCGCCAACTGCTTTTTCAGGTCGCCATAGCGAATACTGCACTGGTCCCATTGGGTTTCAAAGTGCTCAATGGTATCCTTACTGCTAACCAATTCCATCAGATTGAACAGATTACGTATCGCTTCCGGCTTCTCTTGATTGGGTGCACTTGGGCCGCTGTCTGTAACCGCTTTCATCACCTTTTTGCGGATGACCTCAGGGCTGTCGTTCAGGAAAACAGCATTGCCTTCGCCTTCACTTTTCCCCATTTTCCCGGAGCCATCAAGTCCCGGAACCTTCACCAAAGCTTCGCCAAAGTTGTAGGCATAAGGCTCGGGAAATACCTCTTTCCCATACAAGTGATTAAATCGATTGGCAAAGTTTCGCGCCATCTCAAGATGCTGTTCCTGGTCTTTTCCCACAGGAACTTTTGAGGCTTTGTGGATGATAATATCGGCAGCCATTAGCACCGGGTAGGTGAGCAGGCCTGCGTTGATGTTGTCGGGGTGTTTTCGGATTTTCTCTTTGAATGAGGTGCAACGTTCAAGCTCTCCGACGTATGCCACCATATTCATTAATAAGTATAACTCCGAAATTTCGGGTACATCACTTTGTATGTAAATGGTGCAGGCTTTCGGGTCGATTCCCGCCGCCAGGTATTCGACCAAAACATTTCGAACGCTTTGTTTAAACTGGTCCGACTTGGGGTGCGTGGTTAGGGCGTGCAAATCGGCAATGAAGAAAAAGCAGCGGTGTTCATGCTGCATTTTGATGAAGTTCCGAATGGCCCCGAAGTAATTCCCCAGGTGCAAATTTCCTGTGCTGCGTATACCGCTAACCACTGTTTCCATGCGGCAAAACTAAGGAATTCGGCGCGACCCTGAAAAGGTTAACGAAAGCAGTTCAGTACAATCGCGCTGAATTCCGATGGCTTTTCAGCATGTAGCCAATGGCCCGCTCCGGCGATGGTTTCAAGAGTCGCGTTTGGAAATTGTGCCTGAATGGCGGGCCAGTCCTCCGGAAGGATGTACCGGCTGTTCTCGCCCCGAACAAAGAGGGTTTCTACCGTGGATGTTTCAGGGGGTACCGCTTTTCCAATGTGCTCAATTTGTGAGGCAATGGCCGACAAGTGGAAGCGAAAGGCAAAGCCTCCTTCCTCGGTTCTATACAGGTTTTTTAAAAGAAACTGCCGCGTTGAGGCTTCCGGAACCAAGGTACTCAGGCGCTGTTCTGCTTCCGCACGACTGCTGAGGGTTTCGGGCTTAACAGACTGCAAACCGGCAATAATATCGGTATGGTGAGGGCGGTAGTAGCGCGGACCAATGTCGGCTACCAGCATTTTTTCAATCCGCTCGGGGTATTTCAGTGCGAAAAACATGGCGGTTTTGCCACCCATGGAGTGACCGAGCAGGTAGATTTTCTCTAAACCAAGACTGTCGAGGGTTTCGCGCAGGTCTTCGGCCATCGATGGGTAATCAAAGATCTCTGCATGTGGCGACTGGCCGTGGTTGCGCTGGTCGAGCACAAACACCCGGTACTGTTCCGACCAGGCTCTGGCAAGACTTGTCCAATTGTCGCTTTGCCCAAACAAACCGTGTAGAATAACCAGAGGCATGCCTCTTTCTCCATATTGGCGGTAGAACAGCTTCATTGCAACTGCTTTAAGTACAAATGAATGGTGTTTTCGAGCCCAAGGTAAAGCGCCTCGGAGATGAGGGCATGTCCGATCGAAACTTCCAGTAAATGCGGGACTTCCCGTGCGAAAAATTGCAAGTTGGCACTGTTGAGATCATGTCCGGCGTTGATGCCCAAGCCCAGCTGATGGGCAATTTTTGCCGCTTCTCTGTAAGGCTTCACTGCGGCTTCGGGGTTAATTGGGTACATCTTGGCGTAAGCCTCCGTATAAAATTCAATTCTGTCGGTTCCGGTTTTTGCAGCCGCTTCCAATTGAGCCGCGTCGGTTTCCATAAATAAAGATGTTCGTATGCCTCTGTCCTTGAGCCTCGACACAATGTCGGTTAACGATTCACGGTGTTTGATGGCATCCCAGCCGGCATTGGAGGTTAAGGCATCCGGAGCGTCAGGTACGAGGGTAACCTGGTGTGGCCTGACTTCTTCCATCAGTTGCAGGAAGTCATCCGAAGGATAACCTTCTACATTAAACTCTGTTTTTACGACCGTTTTGAGTATACGCACATCGGCATAGGTAATGTGTCGCTGGTCGGGTCTTGGATGTACAGTAATGCCTTGGGCGCCAAAGGTTTCGGCTTTTTGTGCCGCTTCGGCTACATCCGGAATTTGCCCTCCGCGACCATTGCGGATTAAGGCTACTTTGTTGAGATTAACACTCAGTCGAACCATGAGAAAAAAGTCAGGACAAAACTATGGATAAACAGGCTGAGGCCCGGCTTGTTTGTAAATAGCGCTGCCTATGCAACATTTTCGAAGAAATTACGGTTAATTCTTATGAATGATGCATGCATTTCGGATTCATCTCCGTTATTTGCAACGCATCGATGATTCAATAGGCAGCCATGATCGCAGAACAATTAATTTCCGACACCATTCCACCGCTCAAGACTTCCGATTCGGGCTTGAAGGCCTTGAATTGGATGGATGAGTTCAAGGTCGCACACCTGCCTATTGTGAACCATCAGGAGTTTTTGGGCTTGATTACCGATACCGATATTCTCGACCTGAACGCTCCCGAAGAGCCACTGGGCAATCATCCATTAACCTTAATCAGACCTTATGTATACGCCACCGAGCATTTGTATGAGGTGTTGAAAATGGTTTCGAGGATGAATTTAACCTTGGTTCCGGTGCTCGACGAGCAGAATCATTACCTCGGAAATATTGGTTTGCGCTCATTGGTTGAACATTTTGCAGGTTTGGTGTCGGTGCAGAATCCGGGCGCAATTCTGGTGCTGGAGCTCAATCAAAACGATTACAGTCTGAGCCAAATCGCTCGAATTGTTGAAGAAAACGACACCAAAATCCTCAGCCTAAGCATCGAAACTGCCACCGACTCTACCCGCATGGAGCTCACCCTCAAACTGAGCCGGGAAGACATTCGCCCGATTATTGCCTCCTTTAACCGGTATAACTACCAAATCAAGGCAACCTTCCAGCAAGGCGAGTTTTCTGAAGATTTGCGCAATCGCTTCGATCTTTTCATGAACTACATTAACATGTAAGTCATGCTTACTACCTTCGTTTTATGCGTATTGTAGTTTTTGGCAGATCTCTGGGTGATGACCGGGCGTCTTCGGTGAGTAATTTATTTCGCCTGTTGGCGGGATGGTCGACGCGCATTCAGGTTTATGAACCGTTTTGGGGTGTTATTCAGTCGGTGCTTCCCGACAATTTACCGATAGAACCTTATCTAAATCCTTCTGAGATTCGTGGCGCGGATGTCATGGTCACTTTAGGCGGTGACGGAACACTGCTCGAAGCCGTAACGCATGTTGGGGCTTCCGGAATTCCATTATTGGGCATTAATACCGGGCGCTTGGGCTTTCTGACGGCCTATTCGGGTGAGGAATTGCCCGATGCGGCGGAGCTGTTTAGGGCTTCGCTGGCCAAGACCGAAGCCCGGATGCTGCTTGAACTTAAAACCTCTCCCAATCCTTTCGAGCCCTTTCCATTCGCCCTAAACGAACTTACGGTGCACAAGCGCGACACCTCATCGATGATTAGCATTCAGGTGAAGCGCAACCAAAAAATGCTGAACACCTACTGGGCCGACGGGCTCATAATTTCAACACCAACCGGCTCAACGGGGTATTCGCTTTCATGCGGCGGCCCAATTCTCTTACCCGATGTGCCGAATTTGGTGCTCACACCTATTGCGCCTCACAATTTGAATGTTCGGCCATTGGTGATTTCGTCGAACGACCATCTATTGGTGCGCGCGGAGGCCAGAGGCAGAGCGAAAATTATGATTTCGCTCGATTCCCGTTCTGAACCCGTGGCCGCTGTGCAGGAGTTAAGTATCCAAAAGGCCGATTTTAATATCCAACTCGTGCGTCGCTCCGACCACGATTTTCTCGATACTCTGCGTGAAAAACTCATGTGGGGGAACGACAAAAGAAACTAAGCAATAAATTTCATGTTGAACTTACATAGCTTTTGGTATATTTGCCGGAAGCGATGAAGAAGTACCTAATTCTTACGATTTCATTCTTTTGTCTGGTGTCTCTGGCTACGGCACAGAAGAAGAAAACGCGATTTCTTGACCGTAGCGAAACGGTTTATGCAATCGGATTTTCCAACTTCCTGGGAGAGCTGGGAGGTCGCGACATGATTGGAACCAATGGTATCCGCGACTTGGAATTGACCATGACGCGTCCGGCTGTTCACCTTGGCTTTCGGTACAGGAAAAACCCTGTGCTTTCATTCAAACTTAATCTCACCTATGCCCGTGTGGCCGGTAGAGACTCATTAACCAAAGAAATCTACCGTAGAAATAGGAACCTGAGTTTCAGGTCTCCCATTTTCGAAACCTCTCTTCAGGCAGAAATTTCAGTGTTGCAGCTCAAATCCACCAAGTCGCGCTACGTTCTTCGTGGGGTTCGAGGAAAGAGTGGTATCGACCTGAATGTTTATGTTTTTGGTGGAATTGGAGCCTTCTTTTTTAATCCCAAAGCTCAGATTGGGCTTGGGGGCAAGTGGTGGGCACTCCAGCCTCTTGGAACCGAAGGCCAGGGCATTGCCGCATCACGTAACCCTTATCGTAGAATTCAGGCCTGCTTCCCCTTCGGAATCGGATTTCGTTTGCCTTTGAATAACACGAAAAACTGGACTGTAGGCTTTGAATATGGTGTTCGTCTCACAACCACCGATTACATCGACGACGTAAGCACAACCTA
>CANHCM010000020.1 GCA_947459155.1 Bacteroidota bacterium
ATGGCGAAGACTCAAGACCACAATTATTCGGAAGACTCCATTAAATCGCTCGATTGGAAAGAGCACATCCGTCTCAGGCCCGGTATGTATATCGGTAAGCTGGGCGATGGCTCCTCGCTCGACGACGGTGTGTATGTGTTGCTGAAGGAAGCCATCGACAATTGTATAGATGAGTATGTGATGGGTTTCGGAAAAAAAATCGAAATCCAGATTAAAGACCGCGTCGTGAAAGTGCGCGACTATGGCCGTGGTATTCCACTCGGCAAAGTGGTCGATGTGGTGTCGAAAATCAACACCGGCGCCAAATACGACTCGGTGGCCTTCAAAAAATCGGTGGGTTTGAACGGGGTCGGTACCAAAGCGGTGAATGCTTTGTCGTCGTACTTTAAAGTAAGCTCGGTGCGCGACAACCAGATTAAAACGGCGGCTTTCGAAAAAGGGGTGCTTGTTGAAAATCCCGACATTACAGAAACCACCGACAACCGCGGCACAACCGTGATTTTTCAACCCGACGAGGAGATTTTCGGGAACTACAAATACCTCAACGACCACGTTGAAAAGATGCTTTGGAATTATGCCTACCTCAACACCGGGCTTAGCATCATCTTCAACGGGCAAACGTATAAATCGGAGCGAGGGCTTTACGACCTGCTCGAACAGAACCTCAGCGGAGAGCCTCTCTACCCGATCATTCACCTGCGTGGTGAGGACATTGAAATTGCGCTCACCCATGGGAATCAGTATGGCGAAGAGTATTACTCGTTTGTAAACGGACAGCACACAACCCAGGGCGGAACCCATCAGGCCGCCTTGAGAGAGGCCCTGGTGAAGGTGTTGCGCGAATTCTACAAGAAAGATTTCGACCCGAACGATATCCGTCAATCCATCATTGCCGCCATCAGCGTGAAGGTGATTGAACCGGTGTTTGAGTCGCAAACCAAAACCAAGCTTGGGTCGCAAAACATGGGGCCTGAATCGCCGGCCATCCGCACATTTGTGCTCGATTTTCTCAAAAGGGAGCTCGACAATTTCCTCCACAAAAACGCCGATGTTGCGGAGGCCATGCTCCAGAAAATTTTACAGAGCGAAAAGGAGCGGAAAGACCTGAGTGGCATCCGCAAACTGGCGCGCGAACGGGCCAAAAAAGTGAGTTTGCACAACCGAAAGCTGCGCGATTGCCGGGTGCATTACAATTCCAACCACGCCGACAGGCTGAGCACAACCTTGTTCATTACAGAGGGAGATTCGGCTTCGGGAAGCATCACCAAAAGCCGCGATGTGAACACCCAGGGCGTGTTTAGCTTGAAAGGGAAACCCTTGAATTGCTACGGGTTAACCAAGAAAATCGTGTATGAAAACGAGGAGTTTAACCTGTTGCAAAGTGCCCTCAACATTGAAGACGGACTGGAGAATCTCCGCTACAACAACATTGTAATTGCGACCGATGCCGATGTGGATGGCATGCACATCCGCCTGTTGATGATTACGTTTTTCCTCCAGTTTTTCCCCGACCTGGTGAAGAACGGACACTTGTACATTCTACAAACGCCGCTTTTCAGGGTTCGCAACAAAAAAGAAACGGTGTACTGCTATTCGGATGAAGAGCGGAGAAACGCCATCTCGCGTCTCGGGAAAAACCCTGAAATAACCCGATTTAAAGGGCTTGGCGAAATTTCACCGGATGAGTTTAAGCACTTTATCGGGAAAGACATGCGCCTCGAGCCCGTGATTTACGGCCGAAACGAAAACCTGCCTCAATTGCTGGAATTCTACATGGGGAAAAATACGCCCGACCGGCAATTGTTCATCATCGACAACCTGAAAGTGGAGAAAGATTTGGCAGAGGAGCTCACGGCCTGAGACCTCAACCGAAACTTCATGGTCCATTAAAAGGGGCCTTCTGACAAGCGCTCCATGCGTTCACTTTGAATGCTGAAGTATTTCAGTCTTTTTAGGTGGATGGCGTTCGAGTGCTACATCGAGCTGTTTATGCGGTCGAGCATTTAGCAACTGGTTCATATTTGAATGTTTAGTTGGCCTTGAATGGCTGAAATTTCGTTTTCGAATCATCGATATTCCTCATTTCTTGAAATACAACGTATAATTTGTTGGAAAATCCCCGATTCTTACACAGGATTCGGGGATTCTTATTTTGATTTAGCTTGTCTGCGTAGGGCTTCAGCCTGATTTCTTACGAAGCGAATAAAAAATCTTACATCTGTAAAATCGGGGTATGATGCGTGGCCTACTTCGGCAACGTTAAAGCCCGCAATCGCGTTGAGGTGACCAAATTGAATTGGTTATGAAAAACCTCGACATACCACATTTTACTTTTCCCCGCCTAAGACACCTCGTAGTGTTGGCATTTTTCGCGTTCTGCGGAACTGCAGTACATGCACAGGCGCCCCAACAAACCCTGAAAGTGAGTGCTCCGGCCGATGCAAAGCCGATGGTGAAAGACTCCGTCGACAATTTTGTTTCGTTTTCTCCGGTGTATGTAGAGGGCAAAACTTATGTCCGCTGGCTTGTAGAAAACGACAAGAAAGACGGGGTTTTTATTGTTGAGCGTTCAGAAGATGGCGACAGCTTCGAGGCCCTCGCATTTAAAGACCGCGTGGGTACCGACAAGAGCATTCGCCTGTTTTACTCCTGGGTTGATGAAAATCCGCCTGCAGGATTAGCCCACTACCGCATCATGCAGGTTGGGAACGACCATACCTACAATTATTCGGCTACCGTGAAGGTAAAAACCGGCGCTGCTCCAAACAGCACTGGCAGCGCGAGCGGCGAACCTCAGGAAAAGAAATAAGGTATGAGAAAACGTTTACATCTCAGAAATCGCGTATCTGCTTCTACCCGTCAACGCCTGCGAAATTTAGCCGCAGTCGGAACCATTGGCGGTTTGATTGCAATCATCATTTTTCTGTACGACTTTATAGCTGAAACCCGCAAGGCAAAAGCTGAGCAGCAGCGGATTCAAAACACGCCCGGGCGCCATCAATTGGATGGCTACGCGCTGAGAACCTCCATTCGGTTCAAACAAGCCTTATTTCCTCAAGGAGCCGGACCACAAACGCCTTTGTTGGTTTCGCTTCGCTTGGATGCCCTTAAACAGGAACCATTTGGTGGACGTGTGGTGAGTAAGGAAGGGAATGACATCACCCTAACTTATTCTGATGGAAGCACGCCGGTGAACATGCACATTGAGCGTTACGAGCCTCAAACCGGAAAACTGTTGGCCTGGATTTATCCCGACCGCGAAATTCCGGGAGAGTCGCTTCAGTTTTTCCTGTATCTGGGTAACGAAAACGCAGCCTCAGCCCGCCATGAGCACAAAGCCGTTGCCCTGTGGCCGGTTGTATGGCATTTAAATGGGAATTTTAACGTACACGGTGTAAACCCCGTAGCCGGCGAATATAAAGGCATCAAAGACGAAGAAGGCCTTTTTGCCGGTGCGAAAGATTTTCTGCCTGTTGAGCAGGGTGCCGCAGTTTTCGAAGCGGCCGAAACCGCCGACCTTTCCAATGGTTCGATTACCCTTTCGTGCTGGGTCAAGCCCCGAATGAATGGCGAGAAAGCCGTTATTTTCAGTAATCAGAGTACCCAAGGCGGCTGCAGTATGTACCTCAACGCCGATGGTAAACTATGTTTTAATCTGACCCATAAAAACGGAAAAATCGTAGGCATCGATGCCGAAAAAGGGGGTCAGGCACTTGCCGACAATGTTTGGTCGCAGGTTACGGCCACTTTTGATCGGGAAACGCGCCTTATTCGCACTTACATCAACGGAAAGCCCGACAGAATGGCGCAGGCCAAAGACTTGCCGGGCAAAGGAGCCTGGGTTGTGCTTGGCGCTGAGCCCAGTCTGAAATCGGGCTTTTTCAACGGCACCCTCGACGAACTGAGAATTGGAAAAGTAGCCTTGAAAGAAACAGAGATAGCCTTGCTGTATCAATTAGAAAGTAGTGCCGATATGGCCATTGAAGCCGATGGCGAGGAAGTTTTTGCCGGATTACCCGGTATGGTAGACCTCAGTCGTTTTGAAGCCCATGCCAATGCCGGACATGTTGCTGTGCACTGGACAACGCGTGAGGAGAAAAATCTTGACTTCTTCACCCTGGAGCGCTCAAACGACGGGCAAGTATTCTACAAGATCAACAGCACCTTTGCGAAAGGTGAAACAGGGCCAGGTGAGCGCAATTACATGATGCTCGATCAGGCACCACTTCCCGGAAACACTTACTACCGCTTAAGATTTACGAACTTCAGAAACGAGAACCAGGTTTCTAACGTGGTGCATGTGCATCACGATGCTCCGCCAACAGCATTAAGCATACAACGTGTTGAGCCCAATCCATTCTCGTCTGACTTTACCGTTCACTTTAACAGTAAATCAGAGGCTCCATTGGAAGTGAAACTCACCAGCATCAGTGGTAAAGTGGTGCATTCTGAAAAAATGTTGCCCGATACCGGCTCATTAAATCGCTACAGCTTTAAGGACCAAACCCCAATCCTGCCCGGCATTTATTTCCTGAGTTTAAGTCAGCAAGACGAACAAAAAACAGTGAAGCTGGTAAAGCGCATGTAATAATGGAGCTTTTGGAAGTATAAATGTGCGAAAACCGTAAAAAATTACATCACAAACCCCAAACGACAATCCGCCCTTATGGCTTAAGACCCAATGTTAACGGGCATTGTAAAAATAAAGACACCAAGAGCTTGATGCATTTCTTACATCTGTAATGCCGATCGAAAGCGCAGCAAAGCCACGCCAAACCGCAGAAATACTTTTACGTAACAAACGATACCAAAACCAAGAGACCATGAAACGCGCCTCTACACTGTATACAATTATCGCTTCAGCTTGCATGATGCTGGCTGTTTCTAATGCCCAGGCACAATCTGCCGAACCTATTACTCCTCCCGCCGGAATGGCTGGATTGAAAAAGGACACGGCCAATACCTTCATTTCCTTTTCGCCGGTATACCTCGATGGTAAGACTTACGTACGCTGGTTGGTGAAAAACGACAAGAAAGACGGTGTTTTTGTAGTAGAGCGTTCCGAGGACGGCATCGACTTCGAGGCTCTTGGTTTCAAAGACCGTGTAGGTACCCAATTGCTGGTTAATCTCTTTTACTCTTTTGTAGATGAGGAGCCACTTCCGGGCGACAATCACTACCGCATTATGCAGGTGGGTGCCGACAACACTTACCGATACAGCTCGGTGGTGAAAGTGAAAAATACCGGAATGCCAGTGCGCAGCGGCTCTTCGGCCAATGCAGAAGAAGAGAAGAAATAATTGCCCAACACTTCAACAAAGAAGCACATGAAAAAATCATCTACCCGACTTCAACCCAAGGTTAAAACCAAGGTTAAGCTGCAGAATAAACTGCGGTACGTAGCCGTAGCCGGCGCTTTTGCCGTAGGCATTTTCTCCGTAGCGGTTTTGTATAATATGTTGGGAAATTCGCATGAATCGCGGGCCAACAACCGATACAACGGCATGGAAACCCTCGCCGAATTCAAGTTTCGCAAGCAGGTCCAGATTAGTCCGGAACAACTCAACCCCACCGAAACACTTTACAAGTTTCCGGTGATGATCAGCATTTCGGATCCCGACCTTAAATCGGCTTCACATGGAGGAAAAGTGCTGAGTGAGCAGGGCAACGATATCCGCTTTACCAAAGGCGATGGCGTGAGTTTGCTCGACTATGAAATTGAACAGTACGATCCGGCCAAAGGTAGCCTCATTGCCTGGGTGAAAGTAGACACCCTCAACCGTCAAACGGCGCCTCTTTTCCTCTACTTCAACAACCAGTATGCGACTAACGAAAGCGGACAAAATGCCTGGAACAAGACCTACAAAGGTGTATGGCATTTGCGTGGCTTGCTGAGCTCAAAAACGCCCTGGGCCAACCAGCTCGCGCAAAATGGCTCTGCCTACTCCGAAAAAGACGTGTATGTAGCGGCAGAAAAGAACTCATCGCAGTTCCCTTGCCTTAACACAGCCGAAGATGTTGACATTACCGGAGCTCTTACCCTTTCGGCTTGGGTGATGATCGATGACAAAAAAGAGCAAACCATCATCAGCAACCAAAGTGGTGTGAATGGTGGCTACCGACTCTCGGTAAGCAAAGACCGGAGAATCGAATTCGACATCAAAAACGAAAATGCTGTTGCCGCTGTAATTCAAGGTGAAGAGAATGGCGTTCAGCTCGAAAAAGGCAAATGGTATCATGTAGCAGCCGTGTATTCTGATGCCGGCGACTCTATGGCGACTTACATCAACGGTCGTTACGATCGCGGATTAAAAACCGACATCTCATTGGCCGGAAGCTCCGATCCGCTGCAAATTGGCCGTGAACCCAACCGCAAGCAATACTACTTCAAGGGATTGATCGACGAGGTGCACATTGCCAATGTAGAGCGCAAGGCCGCCTGGATTCAAACCGAGTACGCCAATCAATCGGCGCCTCAACAATTCCTCAACATCGGAAAAACCGAAAGCATCGTGCAACAGATTTCAATGTCGCTGCTCACCTTCGATGCCGAATTAAAAGGCAACAGCGTTGAGTTGAAGTGGCTTACGGTGAACGAAGTCGACAACGACCTCTTCACGGTGGAACGCTCTAACGATGGTGTGAACTACGAATCGATCGGTACGCGCCCCGGGGCCGGCAACTCGAACGAAGTGCTCAGCTACCGTTTCACAGATGCCCGCCCGTCTACCGGCACCAATTACTACCGCGTTAAACTTACAAGCAGCTCAGGAGCAGAGGAATACTCAATGATTACTCCGGTTAACGTAGAGCCTGAGGCCGAAAACGCGGTGGTCATCAATGCCGCCCAGCCCAATCCATTTAGCCAGGAATTCGAGGTGAGTTATGAGGTACCCAAAGATGGCGATGCGGAGGTGAAAATTGTAAACCTCAACGGTGAGGTACTTCACCAAGAGCAAGTTAACTGCGCGAAAAACACGCCTCAAATCTTCAAATACAAAGATGAAAACAAGCTTCGCCCGGGAGTTTACTTCTTCCAGGTGGCTCAGGAAGAGAGCCGAAAGCAGGTGAAACTCATCAAGCGACTTTAAAATACACCTACCTCTCCTTAACTGAACAAGCCTCCGAATTTTCGGGGGTTTTGTTTTTTTATGGCCCCGCTATCGGGGGATGACCATAGCCAAATACCTCAATTCGTCGCTATTTCATGCATTTATGCAGGTTTCTAAAATAAACTTACCCGGCATTTCAGCACGAAGTTTATCGAAAAACCCCATAATCAGCGGCATTTACTAAACAAGACTTTGTAAGAAGCCGCCTATTTCTTACAACCGTAATATTCAGAATGTCTTGCAAAAAGCCACGCCAAACCCTCAGTGTAGCTTTACGTAACCCAAATAAGACAATTAATCTGCATGGTTATGAAAATTCAGAACACATTTTCGTTTCTCCTGAAATCGCTTTTCCTCACGGTGGTTCTAACACTTATAAGTCAGGGAACTACACTTCTTGCCCAATCGTCGAAAGTAGGTGCAGGATTGGTGGGCGCAGCAGCCTTGAAGAAAGACGATTACAATGCCATTAGTTCGTTTTCGCCCGTTTACAATGGCGGTAAAACATATATACGCTGGCTTGTATCGAACGACGAAAAAGATGGATTATTCATCATCGAACGCTCAGCCGACGGGGTGGAATTTGAAGCCCTTGGATTTAAAGACCGCGTGGGGTCGCCCTTGTGTGTAAACTTGTTCTACTCATACGTCGACGAAGAACCGATTGCCGGAGTAAATTACTACCGTGTAATGTCGGTAGGAACCGACCAAACCTATACCTACAGCGATGTAGTGAGAGTACGCACCGATGTGGCCTCACCGGCTTCACAGCCCAATAGCGCAAACCTCGAAACCGAAAAATAGCTTAACACGTATACCCGCACTGAGTGAGGATGTTGTCGATAAACAGCATCCTTACTCGCTTTGCCCCGGCTTATGAAAAAACGCCTACAACTTAAAACGAAAAACAAGGTAAAGCTTAAAACATCCGTTAAGCTAACTATTGCCGGTGCCGCATTTGCCTTAACGCTGGCCATTGGCTTTTTCGTTTTCGACTACCTCAGCCGCCCTGAAACCGGAAGAGCCGGGTCAGACAAAACACTGCCCGGATATGCATTCCGTCGCAAAGTGCAACTCAACATCGCGCCCAATAAAGACAATGCGGTGTTACAAGATTTTCCAATTCTCGTACGCCTGCAGCATCCCGACCTAAAGCACATTCAACTCGGTGGAAAAGTAACGCACAAGGCCGGCTACGACATCCGTTTTACCAAACCCGATGGCATCACTATTCTCAACGCACAAATTGAGCAATACAACCCTCAGGATGGTAGCCTTACAGCCTGGGTGTTACTCGATAGCCTTCTACCCGGAAAAGCGCCGGAGCTGATGCTCTACTATTCCAACAGCAGCGTGCAAACCGAACAGGCCAATCTGATGTGGACCGGCGATTATGCAGCAGTATGGCACTTAAGCCGCGACTTAAATGGTAGCTCAGGAACCTCACGCCTTAAAGCAAACACTTCAGGAACGCTTGAGGTGGATGGCATCGTCGCGAAAGCCCGACAGTTTAATGCATTCAGCGGCGACTTTGCCGACTATGGCTTCAACGAAGCATTCCAAATTGGCGAAGCATTCAGTATAGGCGCGTGGGTTAATCTTCGAGAAACGGGACGTGAGCAGGTGATCCTCTCCAGTTTAGGAGACGGCCCCGGAGGCTTTCGTTTGAGCATCAATAAAAATGGCTTGCTCGACTTCGGCTTTGTGAATGCGGCGGGCAAACTCCTACTTCCTGAGAACTCAACCGGTGCAGAGAAAATCGTAGCCAACGAATGGACTCACATTGCGGCAACCTACTCGAAGGCCAAAGGCGAAATTCTAACTTATGTAAACGGAATTATCGACCGAAGCTTTCAGGTAAAAGATGTACCCGTAAAAACTGCGGCGGCACTGATGATGGGCCGTAATAAATTCGAAGAAGGCAATGGCTTTAACGGAGCAATCGACGAAGTGAGAATTTTGCACAAAGTACTTCCACAAAAGTGGTTTGCCGCCGAATACCTAAACATCGGTTCAGGCAATACGATGGCTACACTCTTCGCCGAAGAGAGCCTCAAAATCGATCAGGCTTCGGTTAAACAAAACAAGGCGGCTACAGAGGCTTACGACGTGGTAGAGCGCAACCGCAGCGCAGAACGCAATCGCACACAGGCAATTAAAAGCAGCCCCGGCGAAGCACCAACAACCATCAGCTCAAGCGCACAAAATATGCGCGAAAGGATGAACACCATCCGCCGGGTATCTTCAGAGAACAGCAAGCCTTAGTTTCCGGGAATTTACCGGGCGAAAATCCAGGCAGCAAACTTTTCAACGCCATTCACAGGCTCGCCGGATAAAACCGCGGGAAACCAAAGGGAACAAGCCTGGAATAGGCTCCACTCGCACTGTTGAAATTCAAGACAAAAGCCAAAGTATTCAATCAGGATAAGGCGGATTTACCGCGCGAATTGGGGTTTTGCTATAAATGGAATGGAGTATTACTCATTCCGACGCAACACCTTTTTCTGCTTGATGTAATTCTCCATCTCATAGTCGCTCACCAAAAACGAACCCTGGAGTAAGAGCTGCGGGTGAATGTCGAGGGCCAGCGAAATCTTGCACAAGGTTTCAAGCGTTATGTTCTTGCCCTTTTCCATTCTGCTCACGGCCGACTTGTGTGCCCCGATGTCTTCGGCCAGCTGTGTCATCGAAATACCCATGCGCTGCCGGTAAAGCGTAATATTCCTACCTACTTGTTCATAGAATTCCTGCAGCATTTCGGGGCGGCTTGCCATGCTGAGCAACCTAGGCAGCCCCCCATAACGATTGTTGTATTTTAAATCAACCTGTGGATAACAAAAAGCCCCTTTCCAGATTGGAAAAGGGGCTCAGGTTTGTCTTCCCTCGAAGAACTAAATATCCTGCGAGAAAATCAAATCGTCTTCCTCAATTACTTGTCCGTCGGAGATCAACACTGCTCTTTCGACAAAGGCCTTGAGCTCGCGAACATTCCCACTCCAGGGGTGCTTCATCATGGCCTTTAGGGCATCCGAAGAGAAGCTTTTTTGTGGAATGCGGTTAGACTCGCAGAATTGGTGAAGAATGTTTCGCGCAAGCAATAACAGGTCGTTTTCGCGATCACGCAAAGGCGGCAAGTGAATCAGGAAGCCTTGTAAACGGTAGTAAAGGTCTTCGCGCATTTTTCCGTCTTTTACCCGTTGAGCCAGGTTTTTGTTGGTGGCCGCGATAACCCTCACATTGAGCGGAATTTCTTTGTTTGAACCCAGTCGCGTGATTTTGCTTTCCTGTAAAACCCGCAACAATTTAGTCTGAAGGTTTACATCCATCTCGCCAATTTCGTCGAGAAAAATGGTACCTTCGTTGGCCTCCTCAAACTTTCCGATACGCTTACTATCGGCGCCGGTAAAGGCTCCACGCTCATGTCCGAATAGCTCCGATTCCATCAAATCTTCGGGAATAGCCGCAACGTTTACGGCCACAAAGGGCTTATTGCGGCGGGCCGAATTGTAGTGAATGGCCGAGGCCACAAGCTCTTTACCGGTTCCACTCTCGCCGGTTATCAAAGCCAGCATGTTGGTTTTCTCTACCTTTTGAATGAGGCGAAGCACCTTCAAAATCGAAGCGCTCTCCCCAATAATTCGGTCGTAGCGGTGGCGGTCGATGATCTGATCGCGGAGGGTGTCCACCTCCTTACGCAGGTTTACGTTGCTGGCGTGCTTTTGTATTTTTAATTCGAGCAGTGTTAAAGAGTTGTCGTCCTTTTTGATGTACTCCTCTGCCCCATTTTCAAAAGCCTCAATCACCACCTCCACTTTCTCCTGTCCGGAAAGGATGAAGGTTTTGATTTGCTCATTGTAATTCTTGATTTCCTTCAAAAGGTCAATCCCATTGCTGTTGGGAAGGTTGTAGTCTAAAATCACCATGTCGGGATTTAAGTGCAGGCTTCTGCGGAAGTCATCCCCATTAAAAAATAAACTCACCTCATACTGGTCGTTCATCTCCAGCTTTTGCTTGATGAGTGTGGCAAAAAACTCGTTGTCTTCGACTACAAAAATGCGGGTAATGTATTTTCCCATGCGTTCTATGGATTTGTTGGATGGCAATACGGATAACCTCAGGCGCTGTTGCAACACATTCCGTTACAATCTTACGCGGGTTTCTCCAATGCAAAGGCCATCACTGAAACCTCTCACGATTTTCACCGAACAAGTACATTGTATCATACTCCTTTGTAATTTTGCAGCCCTAAGATTATGGCGGCGCCAAGATTTATTTTTCACATTGCCTGTAAGGACGATTGGGAGCGACAGAAAGATGAGCCCGCTTACAGCACCGAAACACTGGATTCTGAAGGCTTTATCCATTGTTCAAGAGAAGAGCAACTCAACGGAACCATCCTTCGCTGGTTCAAGAAACGGCGCGATTTGCGCATCCTGAAAATTGATACCGCCCAACTGGGTGTGCCTGTGATTTATGAAGCGGCCGAAGACGGATCGGGCTTTTTCCCGCATGTATTTGGCGCCATCACCAAAACAGCCATCGTTGAAGTAGAGCTCCCGAAAGGGAACGAGTAATCATCGCGGCGTAGCCCGCCCGGTAAAAACGAACTCAAACCTAATTCCGTAAGGTGGGTTTGGCGGGTGGATGACCGGACGTTGAACCGCTGGTTCATCAAAAGCCTCAACATCAATGCGTATTGTCGGGGTCTTCCAAAAAGATTTGCTCCGGGAGACTCGTCACCAAACCAAGGCTGAGTGCCGAATTCAGCATTTGCCTGATGGCGGCCCTGGCTTCCTCGCCGAGCGAAACGCTGTATTGGTTTACATATAAGGCAATGTGCTGCTTCATCACTTCAGGATCCATTTCCTGCGCATGAGCCGCAGTGTAAGGCATGGAAGCTTCGGGTTGGGCAAAGGCATACTCAACGCTTCTGCGGATGCTCTGCTGAATATCGAGTTTGAGCCGCTCCGGCAAACTTCGCTTCACCACAATACAACCCAAGGGAACCGGCAATTGGTACTGCGACTCCCACCAGGCCCCCAAATCGACGAGGGCCGATAAGCCTTTGGAAGCGTAGGTAAATCGACTCTCGTGGATAATCAATCCGGCATCGACCTGCCCCGAAACTACCGCCTGCTCGATGTCGGAAAACACCATCTCGACCTTTTGGGTAATCTGCGGGAAGGCCATGCTTAACAGCAGATTGGCCGTAGTGTGGCTTCCGGGAATGGCTACGCGTAAGGCCGACCAATCGGCGGGCATCGTTTGCTGTTTGGAAATCAACAGTGGCCCACAGCCAAAACCCAAAGCGCTGCCGGCATCGAGCACCTGATACTGGTGAGCTACATACGGCAAAGTTCCAAACGACAACTTGGTCACGTCGGCCTCGCCACTGAGCGCTTTTTGGTTGAGCGCCTCCACATCGGCCAAGGCCACTTGCCCCGGACTCCAGGCTGAATCAAGGCGCGCGTTCACCAGGGCATCAAAAATGAAGGTGTCGTTCGGGCAGGGAGAAAAGGCAAGTTCAAGAACCATGGCAAGGGCTTAACACATCTAAATGCAGCTGCAAAGAAACAACACTCTGCCAAGCTTTGTTGCAAACTACAAGGTCACAGTTTCAATGTTGTTGCGGGCTAAACAACCGGTCCTGCGAAACGTTCGATTAAAAACCCTTGTCCCATGATGGCTTTCCAAACCCTAATCCTCTGGCTGAGCATGTTTAACGCCAGCTTCACCTCGAACCTCAAAATTCCTGCACACCAGCAGTTTTACTTGGGGCCTACTGAAAAAGTCAGAAATGCATCAGATGCAAGGCGACAAGGCGAAGCTGTATACGAATACCGCGAGCCGTGGGCAACGAAGCAGATGATGTATTTCTGGCTAACGAAATGTTTTGCTCATTGAAGGATTATCTGTACAGCTATAGATAAAACAGGGCTTAAAACCTGGCAATTGAATGGGGGCAAACAGGTGTTAAGATGCTTACAATAAATCCATTGAGTGTTTTTCAGAAGGCCCTACTTGGGTGGAGGACATACCTTTTCGTTCAAAGCAACGGCAAATAATATAGGCTCGGTGCCGGTAACCATACTACTTTACCTGCCCAACCAGGAAGAAAAGGAGTTGACTGTATTACAGCCTGGACAAGAAGCCAAGGCCGAGGCTCCCGATGGAGCGACCCTGGTACTGCGAAATACCAGCGACAAAAACGCTCGGTTAAAGGTGAAGGCCGACGAACGCGCGTTTTCGCTACCGATGTATTACAAAACAGAAGAGGAGTACCGCAAACCCTGAAACCACTGTTTGATTTCGCTATCTTTGCCGCCGTTTTACCAGAACTATGGCACTAAAATGCGGCATTGTTGGTCTTCCTAACGTAGGAAAATCGACCCTCTTCAACTGTTTGAGCAATGCAAAAGCCCAGGCAGCTAACTTCCCCTTCTGCACCATCGAACCCAATGTGGGTGTGATTACCGTTCCTGATGAACGCCTCACCGCCTTGGCCAACCTGGTAAAGCCCGAACGGATTGTTCCAACCACCGTTGAAATTGTAGACATCGCAGGACTGGTAAAAGGAGCCTCCAAAGGCGAAGGCTTGGGCAACCAGTTCCTCGGAAACATCCGCGAATGCGATGCGATTCTCCATGTGTTGCGTTGTTTTGATGACCCTAACGTGGTGCACGTAGATGGACAGGTAAACCCAGTGCGCGACAAAGAAGTGATCGACCTCGAATTGCAGCTCAAAGACCTCGAAACCATCGAAAAGCGAATTCAAAAGGTGGAGAAGCAAGCCCGCGCCGGCGACAAGGACGCGAAAAAACAATTCGACATTCTGAGTCAGTATAAAACCACCCTCGAGCAAGGTAAATCGGCGCGCAGCGTGGTGTTAGAAAAACCCGACGACATTGAGTTTGCCCAGGAGCTTTATCTGCTCACCAATAAGCCGGTGCTTTACGTATGTAATGTAGATGAGGCTTCGGCAAAAAGCGGAAACGCCCATGTTGAGGCAGTACGCAAAGCCATTGAAGGCGAAAATGCCGAGCTGATGATCATCACCGCGGCCATGGAAGCCGAAATCGCTCAGCTCGAAACTTACGAAGACAAGGTCGCTTTCCTCTCCGAGATCGGACTGGAGGAGCCGGGTGTGAATAAACTCATTAAGGCGGCTTACCACCTGCTCAATCTGCAAACTTATTTCACAGCTGGTGTTAAGGAAGTACGGGCATGGACCATCACCACAGGTATGAAGGCTCCTCAGGCGGCCGGTGTTATCCACTCCGACTTTGAAAAGGGCTTTATTCGTGCTGAGGTCATCCGTTATGCCGACTTCATTCAATACGGCTCTGAGTCAGCATGCCGCGACAATGGTAAGCTGGCCGTCGAAGGCAAGGAATATGTGGTGAACGACGGCGATGTGATGCACTTCCGATTTAACGTTTAAACCGAAACGTGCTGTAGGAAGCTGGATTTAGTTGCTTCCGTTTTCATCCAAAGAACAAGGGTTGAAGCATGCGTCTGTCCGGCCGCATACTTCAACCCTTTAATCGTTCTACTTAGGACCTGCTTACAAGCTTCCGAGCTGTTCCTTCAAGGCTTTGATGCGCTGTTGGGCGTCCTGCTGTTTTTTGCGTTCCATCTCCACCACTTCGGGCTTGGCGTTGCTTACGAAGCGTTCATTGCTGAGCTTCTTCTCTACTGAGGCCAAAAATCCTTCGGTGTACTCCAGTTCTTTTTGGAGCTTTTCGCGTTCTGCTTCAGGGTCTGAAGATTCCCCCATCGGGAGGAAAATCTCCACCGTGCGTAACACTACAGCCACAGTGCCCTGAGGCTTCTCCTGCACGGTGGTAATGCCCTCAATATTGGCCAGTTTTCGGAGCACCGCCTCAAATGGCAGCTCCACTTTTGTATAGAGTGTTAGGGCTTCTTTTGGACTCATCCCGCGCTCGGCGCGATAAGTACGAATGGCGGCAATCAGTTCGCGGCAAAGCTCAAACTCACGGTTTCTGGCCTCCTGAACCTCGCCTGCATTCGGCATCCGGTTAACGATGAGGTATTCGTTTTTGCGCTCGGCCAAAAAATGCCAGATTTCCTCGGTAATGAAGGGCACAAAAGGATGCAACAAGCGCAGAATATCCTCGAAATACCCCACTGTGGCTTCATAGGTTTTCCGATCAATGCCCTGCTGAAAACCGGGCTTAACCGCCTCAAGATACCAGGCGCAGAAGTCATCCCAAGTGAGCTTGTACAAGGTCATCAAGGCCTCCGAAATGCGGTACTTAGAGAACAGATCATCCACTTCTGCCATCGTGGCAGCGAGGTGTGAGCCGAACCAGGCCACCGCTTCGCGGGCCGCTTCCGGTTGTTCGGCATCTGATATTTCCCAGCCTTTCACCAGGCGGAAGGCATTCCACACTTTATTGCTGAAGTTACGGCCCTGCTCGCACATGCTTTCATCGAAAGGCAGGTCGTTCCCGGCCGGCGAGGTGAGCAACATGCCCATCCGAACGCCATCAGCACCATATTTTTCAATCAGGTCGATCGGGTCGGGCGAATTGCCCAGCGATTTCGACATCTTCCGCCCCAGCTTATCGCGCACAATACCCGTCAGATAAACGTTACTAAACGGAATGTCGCCGCAATACTCCATACCGGCCATAATCATTCGGGCCACCCAGAAAAAGAGAATCTCCGGCGCCGTAACCAGGTCGTTGGTTGGATAGTAATACTTCAGGTCGGCATTGAATTCAGCAGGCGTTTTTCCAATGGCATCGGCATCAAACACGGTAATCGGCCAAAGCCAGGAGGAGAACCAGGTATCGACCACGTCTTCATCCTGACGAATTTCGGAGGCGCTGAGCACTTTACCTTGCTTTTCGAACTCGGCCAAGGCTTCCGCTTCGGTTTCAGCAACAGCGAAGGTGCCATCTGGAGCATACCAGGCCGGAATGCGTTGTCCCCACCAGAGTTGACGCGAGATACACCAATCCTTTACGTTTTCCATCCAATACTTATAGGTATTGAAAAACTTAGCCGGGTGCAGTTTCACTTTTCCATCACGAACCACCTCAAGCGCAGGCTTGGCCAGCACTTCCATCCGTACAAACCACTGCATCGAGAGCCGCGGCTCAATTACAGCATCGGTGCGTTCCGAATAGCCCACATTGTTTTTAATCTCTTCCACCTTGGAGAGCTGTCCAGCTGCATCAATATCGGCAACAATGCGCTTACGGGTCTCAAACCGGTCAACCCCAACATAAAGCTGGGCCGCCGCACTCATGGTACCGTCGGCAGCAATCACATCAATCGAAGGCAGCTGATACTTCTGTCCAAGCTGATAATCGTTCACATCGTGCGCCGGGGTCACTTTCAGCGCGCCCGAACCAAAGGTCTGATCGACGTACTCATCCGCAATGATTGGAATCTCGCGGTTGATCAATGGAACCAGGGCTTTTCGTCCGACCAGGTCGGTGTAGCGTTCATCGTTCGGGTGAACGCAAATGGCGGTATCGCCGAGAATGGTTTCCGGCCGCGTGGTAGCAATGGTAATATGCCCGCTGCCATCCGCAAGGCGGTAATTTACATGGTAAAGTTTTGATGGCGTTTCGCGATAGATTACTTCTTCGTCAGAAACTGCGGTTTGAGCCTTAGGATCCCAGTTTACCATACGAACGCCGCGGTAAACAAGGCCTTTACGGTATAAATCGATGAATACCTTAACCACCGAACGGCTCATGTCGGGGTCCATCGTAAACTTGGTACGCTCCCAATCGCAGGAGGCGCCGAGCTTTTTCAGCTGTTCAAGAATGATTCCTCCATGTTTTTCTTTCCATTCCCAGGCATGACTAAGAAATTCATCACGGCTGAGGCTGTTTTTCTCAATGCCTTGCTCACGGAGCTTATTCACCACTTTGGCCTCGGTGGCAATCGAAGCGTGGTCGGTACCGGGCACCCAGCATGCATTTTTTCCCTGAAGCCTTGCCCGCCGAATGAGCACGTCCTGAATGGTGTTATTCAGCATGTGCCCCATGTGCAGTACACCGGTAACATTGGGTGGAGGTATCACCACGGTAAATGGCTCGCGGTGGTCGGGTGTGGAGCGAAAGAAGCCCTTCTCCATCCAGGTCTGATACCATTTGTTTTCGATGTTGGCGGGACTGTACTGCTTAGGAATTTCCATGACTTAGGTAAAAAATCGTGGCGGCAAAAATAGGTGATTTCGGGCTGCTCTCTCCTTAATTTTGGCGGCTTTAACAGTTCTGTTTTAAGGCCTTCTTGTGGGTGGTATGTGGATGACCCACAGGGCAACCTAAAACCACCGAAACGATAGCAGACTACAAATCAACCCTTTAGCCAACTTTAAATTTTACTGTCACCGAAAGTATTTGGCGCGAATTTTGCAATTTGCCCCCGGTTTTTAAAATCCTACACTTGACTACTATGAAAAACATGTTTGCCTTTTTGCTGATGATGGGTTCCCTAACACTATCAGCGCAAGCCCCAGCTACAACTGACTTAAACTGGACGCCAACCGTAAAATTCGAGAAGACCACCCACGATTTCGGTGTAATTCCTGAAGGTCCAAAAGCTACTTACGAATTCACCTTTACCAATACCGGAAGAGAGCCCATCGTTGTGGGCAATGCTCAGGCAGGTTGTGGATGCACCACACCAGAATGGCCAAAAGAACCGATTGCTCCCGGAAAAACCGGTAAAATCACCGTGGGCTACAATTCTGAAGGTCGCCCCGGTCAGTTTACCAAAGACGTTACCGTTACTTTTTCCAGCGGCGTTAACCGCGATAAAACCGGAACTACGAAACTTACCATCACCGGTAACGTAACCGGTAAAGCGGCCGATTCGCAAAAGAAATAAGCGTACACGGTACGATTCGCCCTTTCGAAATTAATCATTTGGAAAGATGTCATCATCGATTCCAACCAAAAAAAAGTACATTTGTCGAACCTCATATTCCAAACAAACCCAATGAAACGCATTTTTTTAGCTTTGGTAGTGGCCCTGAGCGGGTCTTTGGCGCTCAATGCACAGGCTCCTGCCGGTGGAGAGCAAAATTGGACTCCCGCCATTCAATTTGAAAAAGAAACCCATGACTATGGCACTGTAAAGCACGGTGGCGATGGCACATGCGAGTTTTCCTTTACCAACAACGGTAAAGAGCCATTTTTGATCACCAATGCAAGAGGTTCTTGCGGTTGCACCGTTCCTGAATGGCCAAAAGAAGCGATTGCTCCGGGAAAAACCGGTAAAATCCGAGTAAGCTACGATACCAAGAGAGCTGGCGCGATTAATAAAAACGTAACCTTGACAATCCAAAATATGGACAAGGACAAGACCGCGACCAAGACGCTTTACATCAAAGGAAACGTAGAACCACCTCCAGCAGATGCCGGAATGCCTGAGAAAAAACAAGGCATGGCTCCTGTTGAGAAGTAATTCAAAACCTGTTTTTTACCATATTTGCACCCCGGTTCAGTACCGGGGTTTTTTGTTTTATGCCAGGTATATCGCAGAAAGGAATTCAGTTACCCGCTTCACCTATACGCAAGCTGGTACCTTACGCCGAAAAGGCTAAAGCCGAAGGGGTGAAAATCTATCACCTCAACATTGGTCAACCCGACATTCACACGCCCGACGAGGCGCTTAACGCGGTGAAATCGACCACCCTCAAAGTAATCGAATACAGCCACAGCGCCGGCAACGAGTCGTACCGCCGCAAGCTGGCTGCCTACTATGCCAAAAACGGTATTCAGGTTACGCACAACGACATTCTCATCACCACCGGTGGCTCTGAAGCTTTGTTGTTCGGTATCATGACCTGCCTCGACCCGGGCGACGAGATTATCATACCGGAGCCCTTCTATGCTAATTACCTGAGCTTCGCGATGACCGCCGGAGCCAAGGTGATTCCGGTAAAATCGACCATCGACAATGGTTTTGCCCTGCCTCCAGTTGAGTCGTTCGAAGCCCTGATAACCCCGAAAACCAAGGCCATCATCATTTCAAACCCGGGCAACCCTACAGGTTACCTTTATTCCCGGTCGGAACTGGAAAAACTGCGCGACATCGTGCTTCGCCACGACCTCTACCTGTTTGCCGATGAGGTGTACCGGGAGTTTTGCTACGATGGTGAGTCGTTCTTTTCGGCCATGCAGCTGGAAGGCCTCGAAAACCACGTTGTGCTGGTTGATTCGGTTTCGAAGCGATACAGCATGTGCGGAGCACGAATCGGTGCGATGGTTACCCGAAACCCACAGGTTATCCAAACTGCGTTGAAGTTTGCCCAGGCCCGGTTAAGCCCGCCAACCTTTGGACAAATCGCTTCAGAAGCCGCTCTCGACACACCCGATACTTACTTTGAGGAAGTGGTGAAAGAATATGTGGCTCGCCGCGATCTTCTGGTAGATGGCCTGAACTCCATTGAAGGAGTGTTCTGCCCTAAACCCAAAGGTGCCTTTTACGCCATGGCTAGGCTGCCAATCCAAAATTCCGATCACTTCTGCCAATGGCTGCTCGAGGAGTTCCGCTTCCAAAACGCAACCGTAATGCTGGCGCCGGCTACAGGATTCTACTCGACTCCGGGCGCAGGATTGAACGAGGTGAGAATTGGATATGTACTCAACCTGAGCGATTTAAAGGCCTGCGTGGAAATCTTACGTGAGGCCATCCGTGTTTACCCCAACAAAACCCATTCATCATGAGCTTACTTGTGATCGGCACCGTTGCTTTCGATGCCATCGAAACCCCTTTCGGAAAAACCGACAAAATTGTGGGCGGCGCCGCTACATTCATCAGCCTTGCG
>CANHCM010000021.1 GCA_947459155.1 Bacteroidota bacterium
AAAACTCCGTTGAATAGGCGGGGAAATGGGTTTAGGTGATTGCGCAATTCACTCAATTTCAAATAATTGAAACTTAAACGTGTATAAACGTTTAAAAACCGACTATCGGGGAAGAAGGCTGTATTTTTTTCCCATTGGGAAGGGGCTATTGGGAATATTCCCTCCGCAAAAACCACCAATCCGGCAAATTTAGTTTTCAACCATGTCCGCTTAATTCGCTCACCATATTTCACCAAAACGATCAATATTCAGATAATTAATCCTGATTTAGATAGAATTCAATCGCCACTACTTCAGGCCCCAACAGCGAAAGGCAATCGCCTTGACATGGTATCTGATTGAAAATTGGCCGGTACGATGATGCCCGCTTTGGAAATTCAAACCAATCCGTCGAAATAGATTCTTCCTCACTACAAAAACCAACGCAAGATGCCCCTAACTATCGTATTTTTGCCAGCCAATTTACACTATGAAATTTCTTAAATTCTACATAATCAACCGATTGTGGTTTATAATCGGTTTACTCGCCTTCGGAATTGTGTCGCACATCTGGCTCGATACCATACTGGCCTGGATTTGCTACACACTGGCGATCATCTCTTTGGTGCTCTACTTCCTGGTTGGCACCATGCGAATTGTTCAAGAGGCAGTAATGGCCGGAGAGGTCGAAGAAGCCACCCGATACATTCGGATGATTAAGTTTCCGAAACTGCTGTTTAAGCCTTTACGTCAGGCCTACTTCATGCTGCAGAGCAATTTGGCCTTGGCCAACGACAACCTCGATCAGGCTGAAGAAAACCTCAGGGCTTCGCTAAAAACAAACTCAACGCTGGCCGGCGATATGCGTGGAACCAATCTATTGCAGCTGGGCATGGTACAACTGCGTAAAGGAAACACCAAAGAAGCGCGCCAGCATTTAATCGAAGCCGTGAAGGTGGGCATTCCCGACAAAGACAATCTGGCCGCCGCCTACCTGCAGTTGTGCTCGATCGAGATGCAACGTCAGCAATTCCGCGCAGCCAAAGAATATTTCAAGAGAGCCAAGGCAGCCAAGCCCAAAAACGAGGAAATCGTCAAGCAAATCCAACAGCTGGAGAAGCAAATTCCACGCTTGCCCGGCTAATTCCTAAAATGGCGCAGGAACGGTAAACGATACCTTTTCACCGGTGGTGGGATGACTAAATCGAATCCATCCGGCGTGGAGCATCATTCGGGCTGATTTGTTGCCGTATAAATCATCTCCTAAAATTGGAGTATTCAAACCCAATTTGTGCGCCGCATGCACACGCAACTGATGCGTCCGGCCGGTTTGTGGATAGAAATATACCCTGGTTATTCCTTCCGCTTCTTCAATTTTCTCCCAGTGTGTGATGGCATTTTTGCCATGTTCATAACAAACCATCTGCCTTGGGCGATCATTCAAATCAACGCGAAGTGGCAGATCAACAATACCGCCTTCCGAATCCAAACGCCCCTCTAACAAAGCCTCGTATCGTTTCTCAATACTCCGATCGATAAATTGCTTTTGTATGGAAATGTACGCTGACATAGTTTTAGGAACTAACATGATTCCTGAGGTCGATAAATCCAGGCGATGCACAATCACCGGCCCCTCAATTTGAGGCCGAAGCACCTTCACCTGCTCCAAAACCGAGCTGTGTTTGGTTAATCCGGGTACAGAGAGCAATCGTTCAGGCTTTATAACCACCAATAAGGCATCGTCTTCATGAAGAATCTCGATTTGGGGTTCTTCATCCTCCAACGAAAATACCGTGTTGGGTTCCAGCGCAATTCCTTCCAACATATGTCCTAAAATCGGCTTGCACTTTCCCCGGCAAGCGGGATAGAACTGTTGGTGCACCCGAACCTCCGTTTCAGGCGATTTTCCCCACCAGAATTCAGCCATGCAAACCGGACGAAGCCCTTGCTGAAAGGCATACTGCAACAACTTCGGCGCAGCACAATCGCCGGCTCCTGCAGGCGGAATGAGTTCACCGAAAATGCTGATAAGACTTTTTGAATGACCCTCTTTGTTTAAAAACCGGTACTCCTCAAAGAGCTTATCCTGAAGAGCATTCGACTTTGCCTTACGCTGTTGCTTAAGCTGCTGAAGGTCGGCCTCCAGTTGATTTAACCCAATCTGAGCGGCCATTTTCCGCTCCTTCCACTGCCTCGCCAAATCTTTATACGCAATCTGGTGCGCTTTGCTTTCCTGGTTTAGTTTTTCAGATTCACGACTGAGCAATTCCTCATCACCCGAGCTTTCCAGCCAAACCCTTTGCTGAGCCCGTTTCAGCTTTGCCGCTTTAAACTGCTGTTTCGCCTCCGACAACTCGGCCTGGGCCATCTGCTCGAGCAATGCAAGGCTGTGCTTTGCCTCCTGATACGCCTTCGACTGCTCAATCGCTTCGATTTGCAGGTGTAGCGCATTGAGCTCCTCCTCACCTTTTCTGAAAAACCCTTCCGGGTCAAGCATATCGAATACCGGAGGCACAAATCCAGGCTGATGAACGGCTCCGGCCACCTTTCCTGAAAATGCCGCTAAATAAGCGATTTCGCCATTTTTTTGTTCAACAACCAACACCCCAAACATCTTTCCGGAGGTGTAATTGTTAAAGGGCGGCTGGAATCCAAAATCGTGTTGCCATTCCTGCTGAAGCTCAAGGTAGTACTGGAGCTCTTCAACAGCCAATCGCGCCAAAGGGTGTGGCTCGTAATGAAATGGATACGTGAATTTTTCGGGCGGTAAAATCGTAGACCTGAGCGGATGAATCAGCGTACGCTCCCAATCTGCCACCTTTTGAGCATCCCACATCATTGCTTAATAGGCCAAAAGTGCCTCAATGGCCTCCTTCACCTTGTCGGCATTGGGAATCATGGTGAACTCGAGCGTAGCGTTGAGCGGAATGGCGGGCATGTTCTCCGAACCGATAACCCTCACCGGGCCATCGAGCATCTCAAAACAGGCCTCCTGGATTCGTCCGGCAAGGCTCCGGGCAAATGAGTTGTTCACGGGCTCTTCGGTAACAATCAAACATTTTCCGGTTTTTCGAACCGAGTCGAAAATCGTGGCTTCATCGAGCGGATAGAGCGTTCGTAAATCGACAATTTCAACCCTGGTGTTCAGGTGTTTGCTGGCATTCAACGACCAATGCACACCCATACCGTAAGTAACTACCGTAAGTACTGAACCTTGTTCCTCGGTAGAGGCCTGAATAATATTGGCCTTTCCAAGCGGAAGGACGTAATCTTCCCCGGGCTCAATGGTTCGGGCTTCCTCGGTGCCCTTCACTTTCGACCAGTACAAACCTTTGTGTTCCAGCACGACTACAGGATTCGGATCGAGGAATGCGGCTTTGAGCAAACCTTTCAGATCGGCACCATTGCTTGGGTAAACGATTTTTATTCCTCTGATATTGGTGAGCACACTTTCGACCGACGAAGAATGATAAGGACCTCCGCTGCCGTAGGCCCCAATCGGAACGCGCAAAATCATGCTCACCGGCCACTTTCCGTTGGTCAGATAACAAGAGCGGGCAACCTCGGTAAACAACTGATTCAGTCCGGGCCAAATGTAATCGGCGAACTGAACCTCAACAATCGGTTTTAAACCAACAGCCGACATGCCCACAGTGCTTCCAACGATAAAAGCCTCCTGAATGGGCGTATTAAACACGCGATTATCGCCAAATTTCTGCGCCAATGTAGCGGCTTCGCGAAAAACGCCACCCAGACGTGCCCCAACATCCTGCCCATAAAACAGGCACTCCGGGTGTTTGCGCATGAGCTCTTCAACCGCAAAAAGGGCACAATCGACCATCACCACCTTTTCGGCACCGGCTGGCTTTCGCTCTCCTTGTTCATCCACCACCGGCGTTGGGGCGAAGTCGTGGGTAAACAGATCCTGCGGACTGGGGTCATCCGCGGCCAGCGCCTGCTCATAATCGGCCTCCACCGTAGCGCGGGCTTCCTGCTCAATATTGGCAATCGCTTCTTCACTCAAGCCAGCCGAAAGCAAGGCGGTTCTAAGCGCCGGATAAGGATCGCGGCTGCGGGCCTCCTCCAAATCGTCGCGGTACCACTCCATTCTCACACCCGAAGTATGGTGGTTGAGCAAAGGTACACGGGCATGAAGGAGAATAGGCCGCCGTTCCCGGCGGATGACTTCAAGGCACTGTTCAACAGCAAGATATGAAGCCACGAAATCGGAGCCATCCACCTGGCGTGCCTCCAATCCGGTAAAGCCCCTGGCATACTCAAAGGCATTCTGAGCCCTGATTTCAGCAGCATTGGCCGAAATATCCCAACCATTGTCCTGAATCAAATAGAGGATCGGAAGCTGCTTGAGTGCCGCCATTTGGAAGGCTTCGGCAATCTCGCCTTCTGTAACCGAGGCATCGCCTAAGGAGCAGAGTACCAAAGGCTTTTCGCCATCATACTCATGGGCAATGCCGGTAGCTTCCTTATACCAGAATCCCATTGCAGCACCAGTGGCCGGAATGGCTTGCATACCCGTTGCCGAACTCTGGTGCGGTATTTTGGGTTTATCGGCGTCGCGCAAGCTGGGGTGCGAATAATACGTTCGTCCACCCGAAAATGGATCGTCGCGCTTGGCCATCAACTGTAACATCAAATCGTAGGGACGCATACCGATGCCCAAAAGCATCGAATCGTCGCGGTAATAAGGAAATGCGTAATCCTGCGGCAATAGCTGCAAGGCCACCGCCAATTGAATCGCCTCGTGTCCGCGAGAGGTGGCATGCACATACTTCGACACCACCTTAAATTGAGCTTCGTAGAGCTCAGTCATCGCCTTGGCTGTTGCCATCAGCCGGAAGGCTTTCTCCAAAATTGAAACAGGTACAGTTTGCATGGGAGCCGCGAAGATAACAATTTGAAAGGCCGAAAGAACAGTGAGAAAAAGCGTTTTTGCTTAATTGACTAAGCAACTTGATGTAGTTTTTGCTTAATGCATTAAGCAATTTAATGTTTTCACAATTAAATAATTGATTACGTGATTTTTACAACTAATATTTTTTTCATACTGACCTTGAAGCGATCTTCAATGCTCCTTAAGCATTTGAAAAAAATCATGGATATATAATCCTCATTTCGTGTTATTTAAGTTGAAGAATTGTGTTTTGCTTAGTGCATTAAGCAATTTATGCATATTTTTGTTGGGTGTAATAAGCAATCATAATGGAACTAAACAGCCTGTTCGAAAAATCAGCCCGTAAATTGGTCCACGCCAGCGCTGCGATTACCCGCTCACTCATGGGAGAAATCGACTGGAACCAACGTCTCATCGGGATTAAAGGCGCAAGAGGAGTCGGGAAAACCACCCTCATGCTGCAACGGCTTCAACAACAGGATTTACCGCCCAACAAGGCCCTATATGCCAGTTGCGACAACATCTGGTTCAGCAGCAATACCCTTGTCGACCTCGCCGAAACATTCATGAAGCAAGGCGGCCACACTCTATTCCTCGATGAGGTCCACAAATACCCCAACTGGGCGCAGGAGCTCAAAAACATCTACGACGACCTGCCCGAACTCAGGGTGGTTTTTACCGGCTCTTCGCTGCTCGAAATTCTCAATGCCCGGGCCGATCTAAGCCGAAGAGCCATCAGCTACACCATGCAAGGGCTTTCCTTCAGAGAATACCTCGCCCTCGAATCCGGTGCGCAGTTTCCGGCCATTACCCTCAACCAACTCCTCAAGAACCACCACGAGCTGGCCAGCGACATTACTAAACAAATCAGGCCGTTGGAGCACTTCCAGGCCTACCTCGAACATGGGTATTTCCCCTTCTACCGGGAGTCTATCCAACTGTATTCAAGCCGCCTCGATGAAGTCCTCTCCATGATGCTCCACATCGAGTTGCCTTTATTGCGCAACCTGGAATCATCTTACATCCATAAAATCAAGCAGCTACTGCAAATCATTGCAGAGTCGGCGCCCTTCATTCCAAACATATCGAAGCTGAGCGAACGCATCGGTATCAATAGAAATACGCTCATCAGCTACCTGCTTTACCTCCATGAGGCCGGCCTGACGCGCAACCTCTTCAAAGATGTGAAAGGCATCACACGTCTGCAAAAGCCCGACAAAATATACCTAGACAACCCCAACTTTTACTTCAGCCTAAATCTAAGTCCGCCAAACATTGGCCACGTGAGAGAGTGTTTCTTTCTCAACCAGTTAGGCTACAGGCACCAAATCGAATTCATCACTGATGGCGACTTTCTCGTGAGCCGTAAATGGCAATTCGAACTCGGCGGTAAAAGCAAATCGGCCAAGCAGCTCCAAAAAGCACCGAACGGCTTTGTCGTAGCCGATGATCTCGAAATCGGCCATCAAAACCGGATTCCGCTTTGGCTGTTCGGGTTTCTCTATTGAGCGGCCTGGTTCACACTAATGTAGCGCCTACTGAAGAACGGGAACATTCACCGGAACAACCCATCCAAACGGATCGGCCTCCTTTTGGGTCTTGATGGCATTCAAGCGGCGATTCACCTCCTCACCCACTGGATTGCCCTGCGGAAAAGCAATGTGCGTATCCTGATACCCAATCTCATCGACCAAAGCGATTCCAACTGCAGTACCGGTTCCAAAGGCTTCTTCGAGGGTTCCGTTGGCCGCTGCTTCGCGAATCTCCTTCATCGAAACCGGGCGCTCGGTGACCGAAAAGCCCATGTCGCGCAACAAGGTCATCACCGAACTGCGCGTTACACCCGCCAGCACGGAGCCATCCAACGAAGGCGTGACGAACTCCCCCTTAATCTTGAAGAAGATGTTCATCGTTCCCACCTCCAGAATATACTCGAAATCGTGGGCGTCGAGCCATAAAACCTGGTCATAACCGCGCGCCTTCGCCTTTTCGGTAGGCAGAATGGCCGCTGCATAATTTCCGGCAGCCTTGGCCTCACCTGTTCCACCCTGAGCGGCTCGGATATACTGTGTTTCGGCGAAAAGACGAATTCTCCGGCTAAAATAAGGGCCCGCCGGTGTGGCAAAAATGATAAACTTATAGTGCGTCGCTGCCCGCATGCCGGTAAAGGCTTCATCGGCATACATAAACGGCCTGAGGTAAAGCGAACTGCCATCAGCCGTAGGCACCCATTTACGGTCTAAATCGACCAATTTCTGCAAGGCCTCCACGAACAAATCCTCCGGAAATGCCGGCATGCCCATTCGTGCCGCACTGTGATTCAAGCGCTTCGCATTTTCCTGCGGACGGAAAAGCACAGGAGAGCCGTCCTTTCCGGCATACGCTTTTAATCCTTCAAAAATGGCCTGACCGTAATGTAAAGCCATGGCCGATGGATGGGTCGCGATAGGCGCAAGTGGCTCAATACGAGGATTCTGCCACTGTCCATTTGCGTAGTCGCAAACAAACATGTGGTCGCTGAAACTGGTGCCCATTGAAACACGATTCACATCGATGTCGTGAATACGGCTTTGGCTGCTTGGAGTGATGGTGATGGTTTCCATAAGGTTTGATTGGGAGATTCGTCAGGAGTCCGACCTGGACTGATCCTGATGAAAAGGGAAGTAATTGGTTTGTTGTTTTGGCCGATTGGCCGGGATTTCGCGGAGAGGCTCAACCGCACGAAGCGTTTCGAAACACTGCGCCGGAAGCTCTTGATACAATGCTGTTCCGCGGGTTTTCCAAGCCATCATCTCATCGCTTACATCGCGAATGATCTGCGCTGGATTGCCCACCAGTAATTTTCGGGGAGGCACAACCATACCCGACTTCAGAAAGGCCAAAGCGCCCACGATACACTCATCGCCGAGCTCTACGTCGTCCATCAGTACCGCATTCATGCCTACCAAACAGTTGGCGCCGATGTTGGCCCCGTGAATAATAGCTCCGTGGCCAATGTGTGCCGACTGCTTAAGCCGTATCGACTTTCCGGGAAACATATGAATGGTGCAGTTTTCCTGCACGTTGCAGCCGTCTTCGATCACAATTTCGCCCCAGTCGCCCCGAATTGCAGCTCCAGGCCCCACGTACACATGCGCCCCGATAACAACATTGCCTGTTACCGCCGCTTGTGGATGGATGAAGCTACTTTCGTGAACAACCGGAATAAATCCGTTAAACGAGTACACCATCGCTTAGGCCGGGGTTTTAAACTTGGCGAGGGTGTTTTTGGTAAAATCTGAAAGCACCAAACGACCTGAGATTGCCGCCCTTTCAAGCAAGAGGCTATCCCAATCGTCGGTTCCCCGCCAAAAAATCTTCTTCATTTCCATCATCGCTTCAGGGTTGTAAGTGCACAATTGACGTGCAAAGGCCTCTATCGCCAAATCCATACTTTCCATATCATCGAAAAGCTTGGTATACAGACCTTTATGAAGCGCCCATTCGGCATCATAAAAACTATTGGCATCGATGGCAATTTGCGAGGTGGCCGAAACACCCATTTTACGTTCAATGGCCGGACTTACCACAAAAGGACCGATTCCGACATTTAACTCCGACAATTTGATGGCCGCAAAACGCGTGGCAAAGCAGTAATCTGTTGCCGCAGCGAGGCCCACTCCTCCACCAACTGCCTTGCCCTGAATTCGGCCGATGATGAACTTGGGACATTTACGCATCGCATTGATTACCTGTGCGAAACCGGAGAAAAAGGCTTTACCCGTTTCGGCATCATTAATCTGAATCAACTCCTTAAATGATGCACCGGCACAGAACGTTCTGTCGCCACCACTCCGCAATACAACTACTTTTACATCAGCCATTTGCCCCACCTTTTCGATGGTTTGTGCAAGCTCCTTAAGCACCGCACCGGGCAACGAGTTCTGTTCAGGGTGGAAAAACTCTACCGTAGCAACGCCATCCAGCGTAAATTCCTTCACATAAGGAGTAGTCATATTCACAGGTAATTTTAGAATGGTAAAGCAAAGATAACAAACCTAAATTATTTGGCTCAAGAGCAAGTAATCAAAATATCATCTTGCAAATGGCTTAAATTCCCAACAAAATGTCGGCACTAAACCCCACACCTTATTTAAGTCCTTCAAGTCGACCTTTTTAAGCTGGGCGCCTGCCTGTTCGGGCTTTTCGGTAGTTGATTGTTCACGTTCAGGCACCGCGTGTTTCGCTCATACTCCGCGTAGGGCGGCAATGAGCCGCCCCCATGCGGGGTATCCGCTTCACCCGCTGGCGCATTTTTTTTCGTACAGCGCTGCAGCAGGCTAACCTTAAACTGCTTACAAAATGCCGAACTGATTAAAATGGTGGTTCAAATGCTTCACATTCATTAAATCCCACTCAAATTTTTCGAGCTCGCCAAAAACCGCATTTTTTGTTTTGGCTTCGGGATTGGCTTTGAAGTAAGCATCAAAGGCGTCCCAGGCCTCAAGCATTTTCATTTTTGCCGTATTCAAATCCGGGTGCTTTAAGGCTTCCAAACTACCTTTTTGCAACAAAGGATGCGGATATTCCTTAGGCATAGGCTTGTGGTTGTAAACCATTTCAACTGCCTTGGGTAAATGCTCAGGAGCCGTGGCAACCTCGAAATGCTGGATTTCTCCGCCCGCAATCCGGAAGCTCATTTCCAAATGTTCGATCATGTGCTGCGGGCTCATCATGCCCCAATTCGGCTTTAAATCTTCGGTGATTAAATTCAGGAATTCCTGAATGTTTCCTCGATGAATTTGCACGAAGGGAGAACGCTTCTGCACCATGGTTAAAATAGTTGCCACAGCCACCAATTCGTCGTTCTGATCGAATACTTCAACAAACCACTTAACAATTCCGCAAGGCATTTCCTTGCCCACCGAATCGCGCTCAATTTTTTGCTTACAGGTTAAACGCACATAAATCGTGTCGTTATGGTAAATGGGGCGAATAAACCGGCATTCCTCCAGTCCGTAATTGGCGGCCACAGGACCTTTATTGGGCCACACAAACAAACCGGCAGCGGCTGCTAAAATGAAGTAACCATGAGCCGTCCGTTTCTCGAAAATGCTTCCTTTTAAGGAAGTGATGTCGGTATGGGCATAAAAGTGATCCCAGGTTACATTGGCAAAATTGATAATGTCGGTGTCGGTTACCGTGCGCTTATGGGTTTTCAGCGACATGCCCGGCTTTATATCGTTCCAATAATATTGGAAAGGGTGCTGTTCGGCCTCCTTGTAAGCTGAGTTAGGCTGGTAAATTCCGGTTACTTCGGTAAGCGTGGTTGGACTTCCTTGTACGGCGCAGCGTTGCATGTAGTGCTTTATACCGCGAACGCCGCCCATCTCCTCGCCTCCACCGGCACGACCGGGTCCGCCGTGCACGAGCATCGGTAATGGTGAACCATGACCGGTGCTTTGTTTGGCATTCTCGCGGTTGAGCACCAGAATTCGTCCGTGGTGCGTTGCCGAACCTACCACATAATCGCGGGCAATGGCATCGTCGAAGGTTACAATCGACGACACCAGCGAACCTTTACCCATTCGGGCAAGCTCAATAGCTTCGTCGGTGGTCTTGTATGGCATGATGGTAGAAACCGGACCAAAGGCCTCGGCTTCATGCACTGTGAGATTTTCAAAGGGTTTTGCCTCCCGAAGCAGCACCGGCGCAATGAAGGCCCCGCGTTCCGAATCGGCACCGGTAAGGTTTACCACTTCGGGATTTCCGTAGACAATTTCTGCAGTCTGGGCAATTTCAGCGATGCGCTGCTTCACTTCACGCACCTGATCTTTACTCACCAAAGAGCCCATCCGCACCTCCTTGATGCGCGGGTCGCCGATGCTCACTTTATCGAGCGCTTTGGCTAAGGCTTTCTCCACCGCTTCAACACGATCTTCGGGCACAATGAGTCGACGAATAGCCGTACATTTTTGTCCGGCCTTAACCGTGATCTCGCTTCTGGCTTGTGAGATGAACAAGTCGAATTCGGGAGTTCCGGGAAGGGCATCAAGTCCTAAAATGGAGGCATTGAGCGAGTCGGCTTCCATGTTAAAAGGCACCGATTCGGCGATGATTCGCGGATGAGCCCGGAGTTTTTGTCCGGTGGAGGCACTACCGGTAAACGTAACCACATCCTGATTCTCGAGGTGGTCGAGCATATTACCGGCCGAGCCGCAGATCAGTTGAAGTGCGCCTTCGGGAAGAATTTTGGAGGCGATGATTTCGCGCACCACCGCCTCAGCGAGATATGAGGTGGAGGTTGCTGGCTTAACAACGGCAGGCACTCCGGCCATCCAGTTTACTGCGCATTTCTCAAGCATTCCCCATACCGGGAAATTGAAGGCGTTGATGTGCACGGCAACACCCATTTTGGGAACAAGAATGTGGTGCGCCATGAATCGACCGCCACGTGATAGATCTATTGGATCGCCCTCAACGTGGTAGCTCTGGTTGGGAAACAACTTCCGCAACGAGGCATTGGCGAAGAGATTTCCAAACCCACCTTCAATATCAATCCAGCTATCGGTACGGGTAGCACCGGTTCGGTAACTTACTTCGTAGAATTGTTCCTTACGCTTGCTGAGATACAGCGCCAGGGCTTTGAGCATATTACCTCGTTCCTGGAAGGTCATTTTGCGCAGTTTTTCTCCACCTTTAGTGCGACCGTAGTGAAGAATTGCGGCAAAATCGAGCCCCTCTGTTCCGGCATGGCCGATAAGTTCTCCGGTAACTGAGTCAAACAAAGGAGTTCCCTGACCGGCTCCATCGGTCCACTGGCCCAATATGTAATTTTGAATTTTCACAGTAAAAATTTGATTTTGAGATATTTGAGAACTAGGTATTGGGGAAATACCGAGCTGCAATTTAGCAGAATTCAATGCCAAATGCGTGTTCATTTGAGAATGGAGAGTGTATTGATCAATTTAATTCCTCGACAATCGTCATTGTGAATGAATATACATTAAGACGAGAAAAATAATGCAAGCAACTAATTTGGAAGAGAATGAAATTAATTGATGGCTTACCAATTAAACCCATTCTGAAAAGGAAAAGAAAATCATGTTTGAAATTTAGATTTGAGTGGACGAAGTTTATATCAAATAGAAGTCGGAGATTTATCAAATCCGCTAGATTCCATTAGGTTCGTGGCGGTATGATAAATTAGTTCGTAAGTAGAAAAGATAAATCGAGAATTTCTAAAATGTGAATTCAGCTTTAATTTGCCAATGGGTTGCGTGAGGGATTGCAATGGAAAGCCCGGAGCTGCCGGAGCGGAGCGGAGGCAGCGAGGACTTGGAATGGAAAGCCCGACCCGCAGGGGCACGCCCAAAAATAAATTAAACCCAAAATTATTATTCTGACAGGGCTTTTTTAGATCGAATTCGCTTGATTTTACTCAGCTTGGCGTTGATTACACCCGCTCCAGAATGGCCGCGTAACCTTGTCCAACTCCGATGCAGAGCGTAACCAGGGCGTAGCGCTTATTCTGGCGCTGCAACTCCAATGCAGCCGACCAGGCGATGCGGGTTCCGGTAACGCCCAGCGGGTGACCAATGGCGATGCTGCCACCGTTGGGATTGAGGCGCGGATCGTTATCGGCGAGGCCCCATGAGCGCGTACACGCCAGCACCTGCGCGGCAAATGCCTCGTTGAGCTCGATAATATCCATATCGGCCATACTCAATCCGGCACGAGTAAGCGCGCGATTTGCGGCTTCAACCGGACCAATGCCCATGATACGCGGCTCAACACCCACAACAGCGCTGGAAACGATGCGCGCCAAGGGTTTCAGGCCATACCGTTGAATTGCCGCATCGGAGGCCACCAGGGTAACCGCAGCGCCATCGTTCAAACCGGAGGCATTGCCTGCTGTTACAGTGCCCTCTTTGCGGAAAGCCGGACGCACCTTGGAAAGTCCTTCTAAACTTGTATTGGGTTTTACAAATTCATCGGCTGAAAAAATTACGGGATCCCCTTTTTTTTGAGGAATACTCACCGGTGTAATTTCGATCGACAATCGGCCTTCTTGCTGGGCTGCAGCGGCTTTTTGCTGCGACCACAAGGCGAATTTATCCTGATCTTCTCGCGAAATTTTGTGCAAATCAACCAGATTTTCGGCCGTCTCACCCATCGCGTCGGTTCCGAATAAACTCTGCATTTTAGGATTGATGAAACGCCAGCCGAAGCTGGAATCGTACATCTTAGCATCGGTACCGTAAGCCGCGCTGGGCTTGGAAATAACCATGGGACCACGGGTCATATTTTCAACTCCACCCGCCAAAAACACATCACCATTTCCGGCCTTAATCGCATTGGATGCATTGATAATTGCGGCCAGTCCGGAAGCACAAAGGCGATTCACCGTTTCTCCCGGAACAGTAAACGGCACTCCGGCCAGCAACAAGGCCATTCTCGCCACGTTACGATTGTCGTCGCCCGCCTGATTGGCACAACCCAAAATCACGTCATCAATCGCTGCCTGCGGTAAATTGGGATTTCGTTCCAACAATTTCTGTATCACCAGAGCCGCCAAATCATCGGCCCGAACCGCTGACAAACTGCCTTGATATGAACCGATTGGCGTGCGAAGGCCGTCGATGAGATATGCTTCCATAAAAATGCCGATAGTTGATGGTTTTGAGCCTCAAAAGTAGGAAGATATTTTATGGGCGAGTCTTCGGCCTACATTTCCCAGTTTTTCTCGGTCCTGTAAACGGTTCCGCGGAATTGTGCCACTAAAGTTTCGGATTTAAAAATATCGATGCTGTAGAATCCAAATCGGTTTTTGAGGGCATCTTCGCGGGCGATGGCTTTGATGACATCGCCGGTTTTCAAAGGTTCGAGGTGGTGGATGGCAGTATCTACACTCACCGAATGCCGGCCATGACCGTTGGCCGCAAATGCCAGGGCACTGTCGGCCAGGGCATACGTAATCGCACCATGAGCAATACCAAAACCATTGAGCATTTCGGGACGAATTTCCATTTCAAGAATGCAGGCTCCCGCACCGGTTTCTAACACACGAATGCCAAGCCATTGGCTAAATGCATCGTGCTGCATCATTTTGCCAACGATTTCTGCAGGCTTCATCAGGAGAAAAAACGTTGATTGTTTCGGGCCAATTTCCTCAGCAACACAGAGCAACGGTAGCGGTCTTCGTGGTATTCTTCATACAGCTTGTCGATTTCGTTCACACACTGCGCTATACCGCGTTCATCGGCCCAGGCCAACAGCCCTTTCGGGTAATTCACTCCTTTTTGCATCGCCTGATCAATGTCGTGGGCTGAGGCTACGCCCAGATGGCAGGCATCGGCCGCCTCGTTAATGAGCATGATTAAAATCCGGTTGAAAATGGAGTTGAGTAGCGCTTCATCGGTCGAAGGATCGGTCTTCTGAGCACCTTCGGCGTAGTTATAATATCCGCGCCCCGACTTACGTCCAAGAAACCCGGCCTCGGTTAATCGTTTTTGCGTGAAGGCAGGTTTGTAACGCGGATCGAAATAAAAGGCGGAAAACACCGATTCTGTGACCGCGTAATTCACATCGTTGCCGATAAAATCCATCAATTCAAAAGGCCCCATTTTAAAACCACCGAGTGACTTCATGGCGTGGTCGATGGTCGAAAAATCGGCGATGCCTTCCTCATAAATCCGGAGTGCTTCGGAATAAAATGGCCGGGCTACGCGGTTTACAATAAATCCGGGAGTGTCTTTGGCGACTGCCACCGTTTTCTTCCACGATTGAATGGTGCTAACGGCCAATTCGAGTACATCGGTTCGGGTTTGAACCGCAGGAATTACTTCGACTAGAGCCATCAGCGGAGCAGGATTAAAAAAGTGAATCCCCACAACTCTTCCCGATGTTTTTACAGAAGCCGCAATGGAAGCCATCGAGAGTGAGCTCGTATTGGAAGCCAAAATGCAATGAGGGGTAACAATGGTTTCCAACTCCGCAAATAGCTTGCGTTTTACTTCAAGATTTTCGACAATGGCTTCGATAACTAATTCGACGTTTTTTAAGGTATTGAGTGCATTAACGAATGTGATTCGATTGAGGATAGATTGCGCCTCTGCATTGGAATATTTTCCTTTTTCCACCAATTTGGAAAAGGTGTTTTTCAATTGCATCGCTGCACGTTCAAGAGCCTGAGGATATGCATCGTACAACAAAACTGAACATCCTGCAGTTGCCGCTACCTGGGCAATTCCACTGCCCATGGTACCCGCACCAATCACCGCTACATTATTGATTCCCATTGTTTCAGTCTGCAGCGTTAATTGCCCTTGAATTCGGGTTTGCGTTTTTCGATAAATGCCTGAACGCCTTCCTGATAATCGGCCGACTGGCTGGCTTCAATCTGAAAATCACTTTCCCGTTGTAATTGTTCATCCAATGAATTATCCATGCTTTCATTGAGCAATTGCTTGGTTAAACCCAGGGCTTTGGTGGGCATTTGCGCCAATGTTATGGCCATTTTTAGATACTCTTCTTCGAAAGAATCAATGCTGAATACCTTGTAAATCATTCCCATTTTCTCGGCATCATTCGCGCTTACCTTATCGCCCAACATGCAGAGTGCGCTTGCTTTTTGAAAACCAATCAATCGCGGCAGAAAAAAGGTTCCCCCGCTGTCGGGTACAAGTCCGATTTTACTGAATGCCTGAATAAAGGCCGCGTGTTCCGACGCTACAACAATGTCGCAGGCTAAAGCAATGTTAGCCCCGGCGCCGGCAGCAACTCCGTTTACTGCAGCTACAACCGGTTTAGGAATTCGGCGAATCCGCTGAATAATTGGGTTGTAATGCTCCTCGAGAATGGCCAAAAATCCGGGATTTACCTCAGGTGTAGTTACTTCCTTTAGGTCTTGTCCCGCACAAAACGCCTTTCCATTACCGGTAATCACGATACAGCGAACCTGAGGATTGCCGGAAAAGTCATCCAGCGCACGCTGACATTCAAATGCCATTGCGCGGTTGAACGAATTGAATACGTCGGGGCGATTTAAACGAATAATCCCAACGGATTGATTTATTGAGGTTTCAATGAATTCCATAGATGCAGATTGTGCTGCAAATTACAGAATTCATCGGCACTGCGAAGGAAAAAAGACAGTGGTTGTTACTTCAGGCACTTGAAGTAATCGAAGGGCTCCAGACAATCGTCGCATCGAAATAGCGCCTTGCAAGCGGTAGAGCCAAACTGGGAGATTAATCGGGTGTTTTTGCTTTTACATTGAGGGCAAGCCACAATTTTTGCCTGGCCAAGGAGCACTGCTTTATCGGCTTCGGCTGAAAGTGGAGGAGCGATACCATACTCCTCTAATTTTTGACGGGCTTGCGGTGTAATCCAATCGGTTGACCAGGCCGGCGATAGCACCAACTCAACATTGGCTTGAATGCCGGCATTTTGCAGCGCATTTTTAATGTCTACAGCCATTGTATCCATTGCCGGACAACCACTGTAGGTAGGCGTTATTTTGATGAGGGCCTGATTTTCAGCCACAAAATGCGCCGACCGAACAACTCCCATTTGGACAACGGATAACACAGGAATTTCAGGATCGTTTACCGCGTCGAGCAGAGGCAGCAAGCGCGAATCAATATCCTGATTTTCGAGTTTAATTACCATTGCATATTGGGATAGGTTCTTTGCATATACTGCATTTCCGTAAGGATGTAGCCCATGTGTTCGCTGTGAATTCCCTTTTTTCCTCCTTTGAGAAAATACTTTTGATCGGGAACTGTTAAAGTTGCCTCAGCGAATACTGCGTGGATGGTTTGATAATAGTCAGATTTAAATTGAGCGGTATTTACGGCAATTCCTGCATTTACGAGACTTAATTCCGATTCATTCTGATGAAAAAGCTCATCGGTGTAGGTGTACAAATCGTCGAGGGCTTGTTGAGCACGGCGATGGCTTTCCTCAGTTCCGTCGCCCAATCGGCGAACCCAATCGGCCGAAAAACGCGCATGATAGGCAACCTCTTTTACTCCTTTGGCTGCAATGGCCGCCAAGGTTTCGTCGCTGCTTTTCTGCAGGTTTTCCATAAAACGGATATGGTAAACATCATACAAAAACTGACGCACGATGGTGTAAGCAAAGTCGGTGTTGGGTTGCTCAACCAACAATACATTTTTATATTCATTTTCCTTGCGCAGAAAGGCAAAGGTGTCTTCCGAGGAATTTCCGCCTTCTAATTTTGCGGCATACTGAAAATAGCTTCTTACCTGACCAAATAAATCGAGGCCAATATTGGTGAGTGCAATATCGGTCTCGATGTTTGGACCGTGTCCGCAAAGCTCGCCGAGTCGCTGACCGAGAATTAAGTTATTGTCGGCAACTGTGCAGATGTACTGTATTAATTCTTTGCTCATCGGCTTGAAATTACATGTGCTTTAATTCGTCGGGAAGAACGTAAAATGTTGGGTGACGGTAAGCTTTATCGGCTGCCGGCTCGAACAATTCGCCGCTTTCTTCTGGTTGCGAAGCGGTAATCATTGCCGAAGGAACCACCCAAATGCTAACGCCTTCGCTGCGTCGTGTGTAAACATCACGGGCATTTTCCAGCGCCATTTGTGCATCTGTAGCGTGGAGACTTCCACAGTGCCTATGTTCCAAGCCATTTTTACTGCGAATAAATACTTCCCAAAGCGGCCAATCTTTCATTGCGGTTTGAATTGAGGTTAAAAAAGAAATTACACTGCCTGACGGTAGGTTTTGTTGGCGTGTTTTTCGGCGTAGGCCATTGCGGCATCGCGTACCCAGGCACCATCCTCGTGCGCTTTACGGCGGGCTTCAAGCCTTTGCTTGTTGCAAGGACCATGGCCATTTACCACTTGCCAAAACTCCTCCCAATCGATATCACCAAAATCGTAGTGCTTACGCTCCTCGTTCCACTTCAGTTTATCGTCGGGAATACGCAAACCGATGAGCTCGGCCTGCGGAACGGTTTGATCCACAAAGGCCTGACGAAGTTCATCGTTGGTTTTACGCTTCAGTTTCCAGCGCATGCTTTGCTCGGTGTTTGGCGATTCGGCATCGCGAGGACCAAACATCATTAATGAAGGCCACCACCAACGGTTTAAGGCATCCTGTGCCATGTCGCGCTGTTCCTGAGTGCCATTCATGAGGGCCATCATTATTTCGTAGCCCTGACGTTGATGGAAGCTCTCTTCCTTACAAATGCGAATCATAGCGCGTGAATAAGGGCCGTAAGAAGTGTTGATTAAGGCCACCTGATTCATAATGGCCGCTCCATCGACCAGCCAACCTATGGCTCCCATATCGGCCCAGGTGAGTGCCGGGTAATTAAATATGGATGAGTATTTCGCTTCGCCAGAAAGTAACTGATCAATGAGTTCCTCGCGCGAAATACCAAGGGTTTCCGCAGCGCTGTAGAGGTACAATCCGTGACCACCTTCATCTTGAACCTTAGCCAGAAGGGCTACTTTTCGGCGCAATGTTGGACAGCGGGTAATCCAGTTTCCTTCCGGCAGCATTCCCACAATTTCGCTGTGCGCATGCTGAGAAATCTGACGAATATGGGTTTTGCGGTATTTCTCCGGCATCCAGTCTTTCGCCTCAATCTTCTCATCGTTTGCAATACGCTGGTTGAAGCGTTCTTCCAGCGATTTAATTTCCATTTCAGACATGATATTCGGATTTATTTCTTGTTAAACATCAAAATCAACAACCAGTTTTGCGGAGGTTGGTACAGCCTGACAACTTAGTACAAAATTGCGGGCGACATCGGCCTCCTCAAGGGCGTAGTTTATTTTCATTTCTGCAGTTCCTTCGACCACTTTACAACGACAAGTGCTGCAAACACCGCCTTTGCAGGCAAAAGGAAGATCAGCACCAGCCGATAAAGCCGCATCGAGAATATTGTCGAACTCTTTCGACATGGTGAAGTGAAATTCTTTTCCACCGTCGATGATGGTTACATCTGTTCCTTCTACTTGCTTCTCGGAAATTTTCCGGGCTGCTTCATTATTTCTCGTTCCGGAAGTATTGAACAATTCAAAATGAATTTTCTGTTTCTCCATGCCCGCTTTTTCCAAGGCATCGCGAACCATAAAAATCATCGATTCAGGTCCGCAGATAAAAGCCGCCTCTGTTTTTGCAACATCAACAATTCGAGAGCAAATTGTATCGAGTTTCTCTTCTGTAAAGCGCCCATTAAACAAAGGAATATCGCGGAATTCCTTGGTCAAAAAATAAAAGACCTCGAGCCGATCGAAATACCGGTTTTTCAAGGCTTCAATCTCCTCTTTGAATAAAATGGACTTTACATTTCGATTCAAATAAAAGAGTTTGAATTTGCTATTGGGTTCAGAAGCAAGGTGCGTTTTGAGAATCGACAGAATCGGTGTAATGCCGCTTCCGGCTGCAAAGGCTGCGTAGTGGTTGGCCTTTTCGGGAGCAATGTCCACATAAAAATGCCCATTGGGGGGCATCACTTCCAACACATCACCTTTTCGCAGTTGTGTATTGGCAAAGGTGGAGAATAATCCGCCCTCTAATTTTTTCACCGCGACCGTCCACTTGTTTTCGAGCGGGCTGGAGCATAGCGAATAGGAGCGACGAACGTCATGACCATCAATGTTGGCTTTCAGGGTGAGGTATTGCCCCTGACGGTAGGTGAAGGCCTCTCGACAATCGTCGGGTACATCAAAGGTGATGACCGCGCAATCGTCGGTTTCCTTACGCAAATCGGCAATTCTCAGAGAATAAAACCTCGACATATCTGTGTTTCTAAAAACTAACACTTGTTAGTCTA
>CANHCM010000022.1 GCA_947459155.1 Bacteroidota bacterium
CACTTTTTCGGCGCCATGCGCGTGGATGCCTTCAGGCCTAAGGAGGAATTCCTGCAACATATGGATAACTGGATTCAAACATTCCGAAACGCCATCCCCATACAGCCTGACCAACCGGTACAAATTCCGGGAGATGCCGAGAGAATTGCACAAAACGAGCGACTTGAACATGGAATTCCGCTGGTGCCAAAGGTCATCGACGACCTGAAACAGCTAAGCGATGAGTTGGGATTAACATTCCCCAACTAATCTTTACGGCGAACCCGATCGCCTAACTCAATCGCCTGAGGATCTAAAATTTTACCCTCCGAAACCCGGAAACGGATCAGGGTCTTTTTCAGGTGAAATCCATGTACTCCGGCAGCACCTGGATTCATGTGAACTAAGTTATGCTCCTTGTCAAACATCACTTTCAAGATATGCGAATGACCGCAAAGGAATAAGCCCGGGCGCTCTTGTCGAATGCGCTGCTTAACCCTTGCGGGATAACGCCCCGGGTAGCCTCCAATATGCGTCATGTACACCTTCAGTCCTTCGCAGTCCCACAGTAAATCTTCCGAAAACATTCGCCTCAACTCAGCGCCGTCAATGTTACCAAACACCGCGCGCAAAGGTTTGAATGCGCTCAATTCATCCGCAGTGGCGGCCAAACCAATATCGCCAGCGTGCCAAATCTCGTCGCAGGGTTCGAAATACTTGAACACCAAAGGATCAATATGACCGTGGGTATCAGAAATCAACCCAATGGTTTTCATAACAACGATATCTGAAATTGGTGATCGCAAAAGCGATACTCTTCCTCAACCGAATTGGAACAAACCACTATAGTTCGGCCTTTTCCATACTCTTCAATCAACGACTGATACCATCGTGTAGCGGTCCGGTCTAAATTTGAAAGCGGTTCGTCGAGCAGCAGCAAAGGCGTATCGGAAAGGATGGCTAACAGCAATTTTACCCGCTGCTTCATTCCTGATGAAAAGTAGCTGATACGAAGATCGGCTTTGGTTTTAAGGCCTGAAAGTGAGAGTAGTTCTGCTTTATTTAGCTTCCCGATTGAAGGCTTGATCGAGAAATGAAAATCGAGATGCTCGGCGAGTGTGAATTCCTCAATGAGCTCGAGGTAAGGCGCCGCTATGGTTACAGACCTGAAAATAGTTTCGCGGTCTTGGGGTATTCCGTCGATTTTCCAGCTAATCTCGCCATCAGAAAGACTGGTACTACCGGCCAAAATCTGCATTAAAGTCGACTTTCCACTTCCGTTAGCCCCCAGCAAAACCCAAGAGGAACCTGCGTGGACTTGCAGATTTACATTGCGAAAAATCCAATTGAAATTGAAGCGTTTACCTGCATTGTTCAGGCTGATTTCCATGCGCTTCGGATTTATTCTTCTTTACCATACCCACGCATAATACCTCTACGTGAGTTGCTGATGAACAGAATCATCTCATCTCGTTCGGGCGTTGCAGGCAGTTCGGCTTCAATTTTCTGTAAAGCCGCGGTTGTATTTAAGCCACTTACATACAGTATACGGTAGAAGTCCTGAATACCGCTGATTTGCTCATTTCCAAACCCTCGCCTACGTAAACCGATGGAGTTGATTCCCACATAAGCCAGGGGCTCGCGACCGGCCTTAACAAATGGAGGAATGTCTTTTCTTACCAAAGAACCACCTGAAACCATCACGTGCTGTCCGATCTGCACAAACTGATGAATGGCCGACATGCCTCCAATTACGGCATAGTCGCCAACACCTACGTGTCCGGCCATGTTAACGGCATTGGCAATAATGCAGTGCTCACCCACCAAACAGTCGTGGGCAATATGAGAATATGCCATCACCAATGTATGATTGCCAACACGAGTGGTCATCTTATCGACAGTTCCTCGGTTAACCGTTACACATTCTCTAATGGTCACGTAATCGCCAATCTCAACGGTGGTTTTTTCTCCACCAAACTTGAGGTCTTGAGGAATGGCTGAAATCACAGCGCCCGGGAAAATTCGGCAATGCTTGCCAATCCGGGCTCCATCCATAATGGTTACATTGGAGCCGATCCACGTACCTTCACCAATCTCTACGTCACCATGGATAACAGCAAAAGGGTCGATGGTAACTCCCGGGGCAATCTTTGCGTTGGGATGGATGTAGGCTAAGGGCTGAATCATTCCGGCAAAAGTAGAAAAAGGAAGGATTAGTCACTCAAACCTTTTTCTTTCACGATCTGAGCCATCATTTCTGCTTCAGTAACTGGTTTGCCATTCACGTAAGCAACCCCTTTCATGTGGCAGATGCCTCGACGGATGGGCGAAAGAAGCTCAAGTTTAAAAACTAAAGTGTCGCCCGGAATCACCTTTTGCTTAAACCGAACGTTGTCGATTTTCATGAAGTAAGTGAGGTAATTCTCAGGGTCAGGAACGGTATTCAATACCAAAATACCGCCTACTTGCGCCATGGCTTCGATAATCAAGACGCCGGGCATAACGGGGTTTCCGGGAAAGTGACCTTTGAAAAAGTCTTCGTTCATGGTCACATTCTTCAAACCAATCACATGACTGTCGCTCATCTCCATAATCTTGTCGATCAGCAAAAATGGCGGACGATGAGGAAGAATGCGGGCTATGTCGTTGATGTTATACATCGGAGGCTGGGTCAAATCGTATTCCCAGGCATCAGATTTCTTCCCCTTTTCAGCCTTGATGAGTTGTTTGATTTTTCGGGCAAACTCAACATTGGCTGCATGTCCGGGACGAGTCGCAAAAACTTGTGCCTTAATCGGACGCCCCACCAAACTTAAATCGCCAACCACATCTAGCAGTTTATGGCGTGCTGCTTCATTTTGATGGGTAAGCTCGATGTTGTTAAGCGTGCCATCGGTGGTTACCTTCATATCGTTGCGCCCGAATACTTTACTGAGGCTATCTTGCTCATCTGGAGAAAGCTCACGGTCTACGTAAACAATTGCATTGCTCAGATCGCCACCTTTGATCAGATTGTTATCCAGCAAGGTTTTCAGTTCGTGCAGAAATACAAAGGTTCTGCAGGAAGCAATTTCCTGGTCAAACTCATTCATATCGTTCAACTGAGCATGCTGAAAACCAAGTACCCTCGAGTTGAAGTCAATCATCACCTTTACTTTATAGGTATCGGAGGGTACAGCCATGATTTCTACTCCACGAGCGGGGTCGGTGTAAAACACATTGGTTTTCAACTCGTAATAATCACGTTCTGCCTCTAATTCTGCAATACCTGCTGCAATCAATGCTTGCGTGAAGGGCTTTGAAGAACCATCGAGAATGGGAATTTCCGGACCATCAATGGCAATCACCAAATTGTCGATTCCCAAACCACTGGCCGCAGCTAATGCATGCTCAACCGTGGCGACACGAATGCCATCCTTTTCCAGGGTTGTGCCTCGTGCCGTCTCTACAACATAATCAACATCAGCCGGTACATCTGGTTGGCCGGGGAGATCGGTACGGCGAAAAACAATACCTTTTCCAGCCTGTGCAGGCATAAAAACCATATTCACCTTTGCCCCGGTGTGCAATCCAACTCCACTTAAGGAAGCATTTTGTTTAATCGTTTTCTGTAAATCAGCCATTGTGCGGGAATTGGGATTCTTTCACCAGTTTTTCTAGTTCTTCTAAGCGAGCAAGGATTTCCGGAAGGCGACGAAAGCCTACATAAGACTTCTTGTAATCGCCAATGCCGAACGCCGGAGAGCCCTGAACAATTTCGCCCTCGCGGGTAATCGGCGAACCAATTCCCGACTGAGCAGCAATCTTCACTTTATCGGCAATGACTAAATGTCCGACAATTCCAACCTGACCACCAATCATGCAGAACCGGCCAATTTTCGTAGAGCCTGCAATACCGGTCTGGGCCGCAATTACGGTGTGTTCTCCAATTTCAACGTTGTGGGCAACCTGGATGAGGTTATCCAACTTCACACCTTTGCGTATGATTGTGGAGCCCAGCGTAGCTCTGTCAATTGTAGTATTCGAACCTATTTCAACATGATCTTCGATGATCACGTTTCCAATTTGGGCGACTTTCAAATAGTTGGTATCGTCTTGAGGCGCAAATCCAAAGCCATCACCACCCACTACTACACCAGCATGCAATGTACAGTGGTTGCCAATGATACAGTCGGCATAAACTTTAACACCAGGGAACAACGTGGTGTTAGAGCCAATTTTCACATTGTCGCCGATATATACCCCGGGATACAATCGAACATTGTCTCCAATCTCTGAATTTTCGCCTACATACACGAAAGCGCCGATGTAAGGATTTTCTCCAATCTTGGCAGAAGGTGCTAAATAATGGGGTTCTTCGCGGCTCGCCTTCTTCTGTTGGATTTTATTGTAGGTATCGAGCAGAACCGCGAAACTTTTGTACGCATCTTTTACCCTTACCAGAGTAGCTGCGATTGGCTTTTCGGGCGCAAAAGATTCATTCACAACCACAAGACTTGCCCCGGTGGTGTAGATAAATTCTTCGTATTTGGGGTTTGCCAAGAAGGTGAGTGTTCCGGGTTCGCCCTCTTCAATTTTGGCAAGCCTGCTCACTTTCACCTGCGCGTTGCCTTCAATTGTCCCTTCGAGAAGGTCGGCGATTTGTTGGGCTGTGAATTCCATTCGTTATACAGATAGAGTATCGAGTTCTTTGGGGTAGCAAAGGAAGAACTTTCGGGTCGACTGCGTTAAAACCGACAAACCAAGTTGATCTGAGGCTTTGCGGATATCCATCACCTGCCCCGACTTCAGTCTAACGTTGATGTTCTCATCACCAACCTTGTAGGCACTATTGGTAATCTCCCCGGTGAAAACGTAGTATTCTACGTCTGAAGAAGAATACCCCAAAGACATCCAAGTCTGCCGCAAACGGCTAATCCGAGCCTCATCAAAAGGCTGAAAATCAAGCTGAATACGAAACAGCTCCCGGTTAAGCAATCGTGAACTCAAGTCTCTGAGAATAGGGTCAGGATACTTCATCCATTCCTTTGCGGCTGCAAATATATCATAATCATCCAAGCCTGCGAAAGCTTCGCACAGAGAACGGCGATCCGACGATGAGGCCGCGCTGTATCGACCATTCAGAAAATCGCGCAGGTTTGCCGGCATAGGCAAGTCGACGCCCGACATGGCTAATGCTCTGGCTTTTCGCAACATATTCACCAAGAGGTTCTCCGCGGCAAGAACGGTTTTGTGCAAATAAACCTGCCAGTACATTAAGCGCCTCGCCAATAGAAACTTCTCAATACTGTAGATACCTTTTTCCTGCACAACGATCTGGTCATCCACAATGTCTAACATTTTAATGATACGGTCGCTTCCTACTGTTCCTTCGGCAACACCGGTAAAAAAGCTGTCGCGATTCAGATAGTCAAGCCGATCCATATCGAGCTGACTGCTCACCAGCTGATGCAGGAATTTCTTGGGGTACGTATTGGTAAAGATGGCAATACAGGTATCGAGCCGACCGGCCATGTCGATATTAAGCTCCTCCATAAACATCACCGAGAGACTCTCATGGTGAAGGTCTGGAATAATCGAATGTTCCAAGGCGTGCGAAAAGGGTCCGTGGCCTATATCGTGCAGTAAAATGGCGGCAAGCACACCTCTCGACTCTTCTTCGGTAATTTCATGGCCTTTACTTTTGAGGGCCTCCAGAGCAAGTGTCATCAGGTGCATCGCACCGATGGCATGATGGAAACGACTATGCTTTGCGCCCGGATACACATAATCGGTCAATCCCAATTGTTGAATCCTTCGCAGCCGTTGAAACCAGGGATGCTCAATGATATCGTATAACAACTCGTCGGGTATGGTGATAAATCCATACACCGGATCGTTAATCAGCTTTTTTTTGTTTTGCGTAAGGTTCACCGACAATATTAACTGGATTATCCTGTTTGTACAGGTAATTTGGCAGCCACCAAAATAGACATTTTCCTGCTATGGATAAGATCAATATACTCTGGGCCGACGACGAAATCGAATTGCTTAAGCCACATATCCTGTTTTTGAAAGAAAAAGGATATGAAGTGGCTACCGCGAATTCGGGCGACGATGCCTTAGACCTTGTTAAGGAGCAAACCTTCGATATCATTTTTCTGGATGAAAACATGCCCGGTATTTCTGGCTTGGAAACTCTGGTGAAAATCAAGCAAATCCGTAACGATATTCCGGTGGTGATGATTACCAAATCGGAGGAAGAGCACATTATGGAAGATGCGATTGGTTCTCAAATCTCCGATTATCTAATCAAACCGGTAAATCCCAACCAGATTTTACTCTCGTTGAAGAAAAACCTTGAAAACAAAAGGTTAATCCGCGAGAAAACTTCATCGGCCTATCAGCAGGAGTTTAGACAAATTGGGATGACACTTAGCGACAGGCTGAATTTTAACGAGTGGAAAGAAGTGTATCAAAAATTGGTGTTTTGGGAATTGGAATTAACCCGCACCAAGGAAGAAGGCATGGAAGAAATCCTGCGCATGCAGAAATCTGAAGCCAATACACAATTCAATAAATACATCATCCATAATTATCAGGACTGGCTCAATGGGAAAGATGCGAATGCTCCCCTGCTTTCCCACACCATTTTCAAAAATCGGGTGATTCCAGAAATCGATAAGGCAGAAACCACATTTCTGGTTTTAATTGATAATCTCCGATACGATCAGTGGAAGGTTATTCAGCCCTTGTTAAACGACTATTTTAAAGTGGATCAGGAAGATTTGTACTGTTCCATTTTACCAACCGCAACTCAATATGCGCGTAATGCATTTTTTGCGGGATTAATGCCTTCGGAAATCGAAAAACGCTATCCGAAAAATTGGCTGAACGACGAAGATGAAGGAGGGAAGAATTTACATGAAGAGTTTTTCATGCAGGAACAATTCAAGAGACTGGGTAAAGACTTCAAAACTTCCTACACAAAAATCACCAATCTTCAGGCTGGGAAAAAACTATCAGATAGCATTCCTAATTTAATGGGCAATAAATTCAACGTTATTGTTTACAATTTCGTGGATATGCTTTCGCACGCCCGAACCGAAATGGAAGTAATCAGAGAGCTTGCAGACGATGAAAAGGCCTATCGTTCGATTACACAAAGTTGGCTTGAACACTCGCCTTTACTGGATATTTTCCGACAGATTTCCGAACGCAAAGCCCGATTAATCATCACCACCGACCACGGAACTATTCGGGTTACTGAGCCCAGCAAAATCATTGGAGACCGAAATACCAACACCAATCTTAGGTATAAGCAAGGTAAAAATCTGAACTATGAAAAGCGTGATGTGTTTGAAGTAAAAAACCCTGCAGATATCTATCTTCCCCGTCAACACGTGAGTTCAGGCTTTGTTTTTGCCAAGGAGGACAAATTTTTCGCCTACCCCAACAATTACAATTATTACGTAAATTATTACCGAAACACTTTTCAGCATGGCGGGATTTCACTGGAAGAAATGCTCATTCCGTTTATCACGCTTAGTGTAAGGTAGATTTTTCGTTTAAATGAATTTCTGCACTCCAATCGAATTGAATGGCTGTATTTGAATTTATTATTCCAAATTTAAATGCAATTGATTCTTTTGCACGTGAATTTTGGAAATGCTTTTCGCATCAAAAAGTATTCGTATTGGAAGGCGAAATGGGCGCCGGAAAAACAACCATCGTTGCAGCATTGGTGAAGGCTCTTGGTTGTTACGATACCGTTCAATCGCCTACTTATGCTCTGGTGAACCATTACGCGACCGTTCAATCGGGAACAGTCTATCACTTCGACTTTTACCGTTTAAAAAATGAAACCGAGGCCTTCGAGGCGGGGCTCGATGACTTAATCTACAGTGGAAACTACTGTTTCATCGAATGGCCTTCTGTTGCACCTGGCTTATTGCCAGACCAATATGTGAAAATCCACATTCAACTGTTGGAAGACGTTCGTAAAGTAAGGGCTGAAATTGTAGACTAAGCCTTATCTTTAGCCTCCCTTGTTCAACATAACGAATGACTAACGACCCTAATCCCCTGATTCGCATGGCAACCCAGGGTGGACTGCTTCCGCAGGAAGAAATGCTCGAAGTTGCCAGAGGTACTGCACGTTTGCATATTGGAATACCCAAAGAGACTTCTTTTCAAGAAAGGAGGGTTTCGCTGGTGCCTGCTGCCGTGGCCGTTTTGGTCAACAACGGCCATAATGTTATGGTAGAAACAGGGGCTGGTTTACATTCGAATTTTCAGGATAAAGACTACAGTGAGGCAGGGGCGCAAATTGCTTACAACACCGAACAGGTGTATAAAGCCGACATCGTTTTAAAGGTAGCGCCTCCAACCTTCGAAGAAATTGAAATGATGAGCTACAAGCAATGTCTGATTTCAGCCTTGCAGCTCACAGTTCAACAGAAGAACTTCTTCAATCATTTGATTTCAAAGAAAATAACCGGCTTAGCCTTCGACTTCATTAAAGACCGTTCGGGCATCTACCCGATTGTTCGCGCAATGAGTGAAATTGCGGGAAATACAGCCATACTGGTAGCATCCGAATATATGAGTACCACCAATGGCGGAAGAGGCATGATGCTGGGCGGGATTTCCGGCGTACCGCCAACAGAAGTAGTCATCATTGGAGCCGGAACTGTAGGTGAATTTTCCGCGAGAGCGGCTGTGGGTCTGGGGGCTACCGTGAAGATTTTCGACAACAGCCTCTACCGCCTTCGTCGACTTCAAAATGATCTCGGAATGAGATTGTTCACCTCGATCATAGAACCTGTAGAATTAGAAAAAGCGCTATCGACCGCCGATGTGGTGATTGGAGCACTTCGGGCTAAGGAAGGACGAACACCTGTCGTAGTTACCGAAGACATGGTTAGCAATATGAAGTTTGGATCGGTAATCGTTGATATTTCAATCGATCAGGGCGGTTGCTTTGAAACTTCGCAAGTGACCAACCATGAAAACCCCATTTTTAGAAAATATGGTGTGGTGCATTATTGTGTACCCAACGTAGCCTCGAGGGTTGCCCAAACGGCATCCATCGCATTGAGCAATATTTTCACGCCAATTTTATTGGAAATGGGAGGTAAAGGCGGACTCGAAAATTACCTTCGCCAAAGCCCTGGTGTTAGAAATGGCGTTTATCTCTACAATGGAATGCTCACCCATAAGTATATCGGCGAGACTTACAATATTCCATACAAAGATCTTGACTTACTCATTGCCGCTACACAGTGGTGATTGATCAGCCAACGAAAATTGCCCTCGAAACCTCAAGGCATAACACTTTGCACAGGAAAACAAAAATCCTCCCACTTTAGCTATTCCAAAGTGAGAGGGTTTTGAATGGTGATAAGGATTATTCAATCCAAAATAAGTAATTGCTTAAGTCGATGGTATTGAATTCCGCATCTGGATACGCCTCCTTCCATGCGGATGGAATCTTGGATTTTTTATCGGTGCTCCATTTGAATTCGTAGGCATGGAGTTTTCCTTCTCGATCTTCAATGAAATCGATTTCCTGCTGTTGATACGTTCGCCAGAAGTAATTGAGCGAATGTAAATTCGTGTACGACTGATACTTTATCCGCTCCATAATCAGGTAACTTTCCCACAATTCGCCAACATCATTGCGCATTGAAAGCTGATTAAAGTTGTTAATCAGTGCGTTTCGAACGCCATTATCGACAAAATAATACCGAGAATGTCGGGTAACCTCTTTACGTAAATTGCGGCTAAAACCCGGCAACTTCTGCAGAATGAATACTTTTTGCAAAAGCATTAGATATCGATCAACCGTGTTTTTACTCAGTCCAAGATGCTTACTGAGCTCATCCATAGAGACTTCTCTCCCCGGCTGGAATGCAATCAATCGAAGTAAATCCTGAATCTTTCCAGAATTCCTGATTCCATCAAACTCGAGAATATCTTTGAAAAGGTAAGACGAAACCATGTCGCGCAAGTAATCGGCCTTGTCGTTCAAACTTTTAAGATGAATGAGCTCAGGATAGGTGCCGTAAACGAGACGTTCGGCCAATTCTGAGCGCGTTTCATTAAAACTCTCGCGTGTTGAAAGCTCCATCTGCGCAAATGGATACAGGTAAAGCTCTGACTTTCTGCCAGTTAGCGGCTCCCCTGTGATGTTTTTCAAATCAAAAACCGACGATCCTGTTGCAACAATGTGTAAACCCGGAATTTCATCGACCATCAACTTAAGCCCCCAACCAACCTCTGGAATCCGATGTGCTTCATCAATGACCAGGAGAGTGTTATTGCCAACCAAACTTCTAAACCCCGAAAGTGTTTGCTCCTGAAAAACCTTCCTGACCGTCGCATCATCACCATTCAGGAATAGATGCGGCATTCCCAATCCAGGTATCACTTTCTTGAGAAACCAGGTCTTTCCTGTCCTTCGAGCCCCAAGTAATAAAACTACCTTATTGGGCTTTAGCACTTTACGAAAGCGATCTTCTATTGCTCTTGTAATTTCCACACCCCAAAACTACCAATTTTCCAAATGCTATTGACGATTTTCAATTAAATTTAGTCAACATACTGACGATATTTAATTAAATTCAGTCAATACACTGACGATTTTTAATCAAATATCGTCAATACACTGACGCTATTTGATTAAATTCAGTCAATTAATTGACGATATTTTAGGTAATCCAGTCAGCACAACGACGGTTTTTGATCGAATTCAGTCAAGGCATTGCAGATGGCCCAAACCAGAGCTCACAAAAAACTATGGAGCTCGTTATGCCTCTCGGAGCAGTAACCAACGAAAGAACATCGAGCTTGACATCAATCGAGCGGCCGGTCTTACCAAACCCATTGTGCCCTTGACTGGAAGTAATCTAAAAAAAAGTCGACACCTATTCGGGTAGGTGTCGACTGAAATTCAAATGAAAGAGTCTCAAGCACCGCGCAACACACTGCACGCCTTTTTGAGGCGATATGTATCAGAAAGGCGGCGATGAATTAGACCTCGACCTTGTTTTTCTAGAAGTCGAGGAGATTAAGGGTCAGCCCGGGCAAATCAGATTTGACTCGATTACTTCCCTTTCTGGGGAGTTTGCTTATTGGCTTTAAAACGCATGTCTGGTGTGCCATCCTTCTTCAGTTTCTTGTTTTCTTTGAAACGTCGGTCAGGTGTACCGTCTTTTTTCACGTTGGTAGTTGATGTAGGATTGGCTTTGCTGGCGTTTGCGGGTTTTACGGCCGGCTTTGATGCAGCAGCCTTGCTTTTGGGCTGGTTGCTTTTGGGCTGGTTGCCTTGCGGCTGATTGCTTTTTACCTGTGCGGGTGTGGATGGCTTAACTGAAGGCGATGTTTGTTTGGTGGCTCCAGATGAAACCTTAGCTGCGGGAGCCGCCTGTTGTTTTGTAGTTCCGCTGGCCTGGCTAATTCCGGCCGTGTGAAGAATGGCTACTCCAAGTAGCGATAAAAGGAGGGATTTCATGTATTTCGTTTTGGGGTTAACGTGTAAAACGGGATTTAGTGTTTAAAATCGACGACGCTTGAGCTTTTTATTTTCTTCCTTCTTTTCTTCATCTTCTTCGGTAGGATGTAAACGAAGACTAAGGCCAAGCTGAACATTCCACTGATGAATTCGGTCGGCATCATTTAAATCAGGCAATGCATTTCCGTTTATGGCAATGCTATAGTCGGGCAAAACGACTTCCGGAAAAAAGTGATGAGAGGCCAATAAAACCAAGCCTAACGAATGATTCAGACTAACACGAAGGCCCAATCCGGCATGGGCGAAAAATGGCCAAACCATGGGCTGCCACACAGCACCATTTACAGAAACTAAACTGTCGTTTTGCAAATAGCGAGGCATCACCAAAGAAGCACCAGCCCCCAAGCGAATAAATGGTCTGAATCGGTATCGAACTGTATCGAGCCCAAACTCCAGCGGAAAGAGATCAAAGGCTACAATACCGCTTGCCCACCGCAATCTTAACAGTGTATTCACCGATTCCTGCTCTGAATAAGATCTGAAGGAACCATATTGAAGCTGTGGGCTGATGTAAACGCCTCTAAGCAGCACTCCATTAAAGCCTATACCGGCAGTCATGGATGAGCGAATCTCCGGCATCGGCTCACTCTGCCAAACCCTGCTAAAATTATACGCCTGAATCGTTCTGTTCCAGGCCTTGGCATTCATGGTTTGAATGCCCCCCAAGAAATCCCAGTGATTTTGAGCATTTAAAAGAGATGCCCCAAGGAGCAGACAAGAAACGAGTATCCTGATCTTCATGATTTCAATATTTCGAGTACCGCTCTATAACCTGATTCCATGGCGCCATGCACCGTTCCTTGGTGTCCATTAAAATTCGTTGCCTCGCCGGCAAAAAACACACGGTCACTGACTGGTGCGGCTAAGGGTTCTCTTTGTCCGGCCGACAACAAAGAAGGATAAGAATAAGCTCCTCCGATAAAGGGTTCGGCCGACCAATCCTTCACATAAAACGAAGTGAGAGCGGAAACCACATTCTCGCTTGGGAACATGGCAGCCAACTCAGCCAATATCAAGTTTCTTTGCTCGATTTCAGGCAGTACACGAAGCTGTTCTTGCAGGGGCCCTGTAACAAATGCGGTAAGACCGGGTGCCTCGTTCACGTCTTTTTCGGGGATTACCCAATACTCAGGAATTACCTGGCCGCCGATGATCGACGCAGTGTCATCAGGCCAGAATGGCCCGGAAAAACGCATAAAGTACTTGCTTCCACCATCCATTTTTATGTTGTTGATGGCATTCTGTTTCTCTGCTGGTAGGGCGGGTTCAAAGGCAATTCGATTAGCCCTGAGTATCGTTAAGGGAACAGTAATCAAAACGCGGTCGGCGTTGTAAACTGCTCCACCCGCTGTTTCTACAGAAACGCCGGAGGAGGAATAATTAACCTGCACCACTTCTTGGTTGAAGAGGATTTTACTCAGCGCGTTGGGACACTTTTTTTCGAACAATGACCAAATGCTTTGCTTGAGCCGATAATTCTCCAGACCGGAGCTAAAGCCAGCCTCAGCATCGCGAAGGGCAAACATGCCGATGCTGGCCAGATCGGAGCCATAGTCATTGGCAATAAGCGCATTAGCAATGGGAAACAGCGGTTGCTCCAGCGGAAAATCAGTTAAATACTGCAACAGGCTTTGGTCGCCACCTGGATAAGAACCTAAACTATCGACAATTTGAAAAAGCGTTTGTCCTCCCCCATTTAAAGTCGGGCTTTCTCGCATGTACTTCTCGTCACGAATCTGGTTTTCGAGCCAGTATAAATCCTCACCTTCATCAGGCATTAGCGAATCTGCGCCTTGAGAGAGTGCCATGTCGTAAAAAATCGAACGACTCCCATGAATAAACTCGGCGCCCAACTCTAACTTACCAATACCCGGAATATCGGCCGATTGAATACGTCCGCCGGCCCTTGAGGAAGCTTCCAGAATTTGAACGTCTACACCCTTTCGAAGGAGCAATTCAGCTGCATACACTCCCGAAGCTCCGGCACCTATAATCAGGACTTTACCGTTAAAATTAGCCCCGTCCAGCAAATCCTCCTTTTTACAGTTACTCAACCAACCCAGCGATGAAACGGCGAGTGGAGCACCCAACATGAGCTTTTTGAGATGGACTCTTCTGTTTTCCATGAGCGAAAGATAACTCAGCTTGTTTTTGGACCCAACCCAACCAGCCACAAACTTATTAGCGACAAGTGTTAATTCGATGTTAAAAAATAGAAGCCTTTCCCCATGCCTTTTCCATTGTCAACGGGCGATATTCATTAACTTTGCACGGCTTGAAAAACAGGCACCTGAATCGGGCACTCAACTTATTGCCCTATAAGCATTTGCAGAATTATGGCAGAAACGACGCTGGAAGAAAATCAAAACGGAAAAAACACGTCCTACGGGGCCGATAGTATTCAAATTCTCGAAGGCCTTGAGGCGGTGCGTAAACGCCCCTCCATGTACATCGGCGACACCGGTGTTCGAGGGCTTCACCACCTGGTCTATGAAGTAGTCGACAACTCGATTGATGAGGCCTTGGCCGGCTATTGCCGGAATATCGAAGTCTCTATACACACCGACAATTCCATCTCCGTGCAGGATGATGGACGAGGTATTCCGGTTGATGAGCACCCCAAAGAAAAACGCTCGGCTCTGGAAGTGGTAATGACGGTGCTTCACGCCGGCGGTAAATTCGATAAAGATTCCTACAAGGTTTCAGGTGGTCTTCACGGTGTAGGTGTGAGCTGCGTGAATGCCTTATCGACCAAACTTTTGGTAACCGTTCAACGCCAGGGAAAAGTCTACCAACAAGAATACTCGATTGGTAAACCCCTGTACAATGTGAAGGAAATCGGAACCTCCGATAAAACAGGAACCCGCGTTCACTTTAAACCGGACGACAGTATTTTCACGACCACAGTTTACAATCGCGACACCCTGGCGTCTCGTATGCGTGAACTTGCCTTCCTGAATAAAGGCATCCGGATTACCCTTGTTGATGAGCGAGAATTTGACGAAAACAACGAGCCCATCAGCGAAACCTTCTACTCTGAGGGTGGATTGAAAGAATTTGTGGAGTATCTCGACGCCAACCGCGAAAAGCTTATCGAAGAGCCTATTCACATGGAAGGCGAAAAGCAGGGCATTCCGGTAGAAGTGGCCATGCTCTACAACAGCTCATTTAATGAGAATATTCACACTTATGTGAATAACATCAACACCCATGAAGGAGGAACTCACTTGGCGGGCTTCAGACGTGCGTTAACCCGTACTTTGAAAAACTACGCCGAAAAGGAAGGCATGCTCTCCAAACTGAAATTCGAAATTTCGGGGGATGACTTCCGCGAAGGTCTTACCGCCGTCATTTCAGTGAAAGTGGCAGAACCGCAGTTTGAAGGGCAAACCAAAACCAAGTTGGGGAACAATGAGGTGATGGGCTCGGTAGATATTGCCGTTTCCGAAATGCTCACCAACTACCTCGAAGAGCATCCCAAACAGGCAAAACTAATTGTCGATAAAGTGATTCTCGCGGCCACAGCTCGCCATGCAGCGAAAAAGGCGCGTGAGATGGTGCAGCGGAAATCTTCATTGAGCTCAACCGGTTTGCCGGGAAAACTGGCCGATTGCTCAGAAACTGACCCGGAAAAATGCGAAATCTACCTTGTGGAGGGTGACTCTGCGGGTGGAACCGCGAAACAGGGTCGAAACAGAGCATTCCAGGCCATCCTCCCATTGAGAGGTAAAATCCTCAACGTGGAGAAAGCCATGATGCACAAGATTTTCGAGAATGAGGAAATCAAAAACATCTTCACCGCGCTGGGCGTGAGCATCGGAACCGAGGAAGATTCAAAAGCCCTCAATATTTCGAAAATCCGTTACCACAAGATTGTAATCATGACCGATGCCGATGTGGATGGAAGCCACATCACAACGCTGATTCTCACTTTCTTCTTCCGTTACATGAAAGAGCTGATCGAGATGGGATACGTATATATTGCCACTCCTCCACTTTACCTCGTGAAAAAAGGGAAAGATCAGCGATATGCATGGAACGACGAAGAGCGTCAGAACATCATTAACGATATGAGCAAAGAAGGCAAAGACAGTGGTATCAACGTTCAACGATACAAGGGTCTTGGTGAAATGAACGCTGAACAGCTTTGGTCAACCACCATGAATCCTGAGAACCGCACACTTCGCCAGGTGAGTATTGAAAGTGCCGCTGTGGCCGACCAAATATTCTCAATGCTCATGGGTGATGAAGTACCACCACGCCGTGAGTTCATCGAGAAAAATGCAAAGTACGCGCGAATCGACGCCTAATCTTAAAGCCAGTCAACCGACTGGCTTTTTTTTTCGAGTAGCCTCGATTTGAATGGATGAATCCTCGCGGCAAGAATTGGATCATCTTTGTGGCCCCGACTAAGCAGTTCTGAACTGCATCGCGTGATATGAATTTGCACGATAATCTCCTAACGGAGGATGGCATTGCGGCATTATCCAACAGGGTTCATACCTTTGCCAAGTGCTGCTACTCTCTCCACAAGGTTTCAAAGATTACGAGCTGATCGACTCCGGGCAATTCGAAAAATTAGAACGATTTGGTCAATATATCACCATTCGTCCTGAACCACAGGCGCTATGGGACAAACAACTGAGTCAAAAAGAATGGGACAAGCGCGCGCATGTTCGATTTGTTGCCAAAAGCAGCTCCTCAGGCACCTGGCAAAAGCTTCGAGAAATGCCAGACCGGTGGATGATTGGATATGACAATAAACACATCCGCCTAAAACTGCGTCTTGCGCTGACCTCTTTCAAGCATGTTGGTGTATTTCCCGAACAAGCCGTGAATTGGGATTTCATCTCTTCCTCTTTGAAGCAGGTTCGCAAAAGTAATCCGCGATTTCTGAATCTCTTTGCCTACACCGGAGCAGCCTCGCTTGCTGCAAAAGCAGCAGGGGCCGATACCACTCACGTCGATTCAATCAAACAAGTGGTCACCTGGGCCAATGAAAATCAGCAGCATTCCGGACTGATCGACATCCGCTGGGTGGTTGAAGATGCCATGAAGTTTGTCAAAAGAGAACTGCGAAGAGGCAGTAAATACCAAGGCATCATCATGGATCCGCCGGCATACGGACACGGTGCAAACGGCGAAAGCTGGAAACTGGAAAAGCAGCTCAACGAATTGGTGAAAGACGTACTTCAATTACTCGACCCGGAAGAGCACTTTCTCATTCTGAACACCTACTCACTCGGGTTTTCCTCACTGATTTTACCTAACTTGTTCGATAGAAATAAACTCCCGAACACAACATTGGAGATCGGTGAGCTGTTTTTACCTTCAAGTACCGGGCAAAAACTACCCCTCGGTGTATTTGGAAGGCTATCGAATTTAAAGACTCCATGAAACTGCGCGTATGGATTTTCGGTCTGTTTAGCGTCCTATTCCTTCAAATGGCCTGGTCGCAGGCAGCCGTTATTCGTTACGAAGCCATTTACAACCAATCCAGCATCTTACACAGCTGGGTAACTGGTAAGGGGAGCGTCTGCGCCGACCTCGTTATTCAGGCTTCGAGCGACTTAGTGCAATTCAACGAAATCTACAGGTATGGCGGTATCTGTGGAAGTTCAGATGAGGAGTTAAGCTACAGCTGGACCCAAGCAGAACCTCAACCCGGACCGTGGTTCTTTCGCATCGTTGAAAATGGTACACTCTACAGCGATACTGTGAATGTTATGGTATTCAATCAAACCCAGCAATTGCAGGTTTTTCCGAATCCAACTCAGCGATCAACCCAACTTGTCTTACCCAAGACCTGGAATCTGAATGAAGTGTTGTTTTCTCTGCATGCTTCGGATGGCCGAAGCTTTCCAGTGAAAATCGGCGTTCAAAGCGACCTCAGGCTGGACGTTTCAGAATTGGCAGATGGGTTTTACATGCTCTCTGTTCAACGCGGCAATGAGATCATTAATACCCGCTTTTTGGTTCAAAACCAATAAGTCCTCAGCCTTTCTCAATTCATCATGTAAGATTATCTACAATTGATTTTGCCCCCAGGCTATTGAACTTTACAAAAACCTCATTATTAGATAAATACAAATACTAAACAGAAGACCACAAGTCAACATACAGTGTGATTTTGTACCTGATCTTTGGGCAACATTACCTATTCGAATGAGTAAAATCATGCGTCTGGAAAACCGGAAGCATGAAGCATTCTTACCCGAAAAACAGTTCAGTAATTCGCTCTAAAGCCTGTTGGGCTTGTTTTTCATGGATTTGTGTATCAGCGCCGGTGCCGACAGTTTTCATTGTCCCGCTTATTTAATTGCCAGCCTGATGATCAACAATTCTACCTTAGTAAACGTCCGAAAAAACCTCGTTTCATCGACCTTAATGTATGTATTGCCCATTCTCTTGATGGGGATGGCCTTACAGGTCGACGCTCAGGTAACGTATACCAGTACCTCAACTAACGCCTGGTCGACACAGGTTTGGACACCCGCTGGAACGCCTGGTCCAAACGACAATGTCGTAATCAACCACAACATAACGTTAGATGCGGCCGCCGAAATCAACAACCTTACTGTTAACGCCAGCAGAGTTTTATCGGTTGGCGCTCCAGCGTTGCAGATTAATGGTACCACAACCATCAACGGGACGGTCAGGGTGGTGGCTGTTGGTCAGCCAAAAGTTTTCAGAGGACCTGTGGGCATTTCCTCCTCAGGAAGATTAGAAAACAACAATGGCATCGAGGCGCAGGTAGAATTTCGAAATGGCATTTCAAACGGTGGCATCATTGCCTTAACGGCTTCAAGCACCGCCCGCTTCACGACCACCTCGCAAACGCTCAGCGGTAGTGGCTCCGTTTCGATCGATAATGTCATCATTCAAGGAAACATCACCCTCATTAACAACTGTTTACACACGAGTGGACTGGTTATTCCAGTTTCACTTGACGGTACTGCGGTGAACTCCACCTTTTTAAACGCTTCCAATGTACGTCTCCGGTATTTAGGAGCGAACCAGCCCATGCAATCGGCCGGTACATTTAATGCAACCGCAACCGGGAACACAGTTGAATACGCCGGAGCGACACAGGCCATTCGGGCGGGAAGCTATTTCCACATCAGCTTTACCACTGCAGGAACGAAAACAATTCCTTCGATAGACATAGCGGGCGACTTCATCAGAAGCAATGGTACGCTGGTTATGAGCGGAATTCAAACATTTACCGGCTCTTTTGCCGCCAGCCTCACGACAAATACGGCGCTCACGTTCGAAGAAATCATCATTAGCAAAGCCGGCTCCAGCCTCACACTTCTCAACAACAACATTACGACCGGTAAACTCACCGTTTCGGGTGGGGTGTTCAACTTTGGTACTGCCGCAAGAACCGTAACGGTGAATGATGACCTTTCGGGAAATGGAACCATTCGCATGAATGGAGCGGCACACATCTTAAATCTGGGTGGTGAGCACAACAGTATCGGAAGTCTGGAATCCGACAACAGTGCGGCCCGCGTGCATTACACAAGAATGGGCGATCAGGAAGTTTTCTCCAGCATAAACTACCAATCGTTGTTCTTCTCAGGCAGTGGAATAAAGAGCTTGGGCGGATCCATCAGGGCTGCCGGTAACGTTAACCTCACAACAGCAGGAAGCTATTACGTTTCGCTGGGCGACAACTCCATGAAAATCGCTCCTCAGGGTACACTTACCGGTTCCTTTAGTGCAACCCGTTACTTTATTACCGACGGTGAGGGCTACCTGATTAAAGAAGGTTTAACCACTGCCGACTTCACGACCGACATGGCAAGCAGCGGTTTGTATCCGGTGGGCTCCGGTGGATTTTATTCGCCGATGACCCTTCAATCGTTAACGGCCACCCTCGTTGGAACCGCGAATCTGTTTGTGAAAGCCACACCAACA